>JBPCPH010000158.1:0-9869 GCA_050999415.1 Thermoleophilaceae bacterium | reverse complement strand
TATCCGACGGAGACCCCGCCGGCGGGCCGCTCTGGGCGCCACCGCCCTTCGGCCCGATCAGCTCGTTCAGGACGCGGTCGAGCCGCATGAACGCGGAGTCGACCTCCCGCTCGCTCGAGCGCCGGCTGAGAACCACGTCGCCGTAGCGCCTGTGGGCGATCCAGTTGACGATCTCATCGCCCCCGACGCCCTCCGTCGCGACCCGCTCCCAGTAGATGCCGTCGGCGCCGCGCTCGAGCGGAGCGCCGGCCGCGTCCGAGAGCAGCTCGTCGTAGGCGTCGTCGCGCGACACGACGTTGAGCAGGAACGAGCCGTACAGGCGCGAGCTGGTGACCGGTCCCGCCTCCGAGTCGAGCGCGAGTAGGTCGGCCGAGCCGTTCAGCCCGGCGCTGTCGGCATCGCCGGGAAAGCCGACCAGGTCGGGGTCGCGCTCCAGCGCGATCAGCTCGTCGCCGGAGCTGCGCCGGAAGTCGTCGATGACGCGCATCGCCTGCGGCGACGGCGAAACGGTGGGCAGCGACCCGGCGACCACGGTCTCCTTCTCGCCGCAGCCGGTCAGGACGAACGCGACCACCACGGCGGCGGCGGCCGCCAGCGCGCAGCGCGTGGCGCCGGAAGGTCGCGCGTTGCCGTGGCTGAAGCGGAGGTGTCCTTTCATGCGGTCAAGGCGAAGCCCGCCGTAGTGTCGAGCAAGCGCTCGAGTTGCGGCGGGCCGTCCTCCTCGAGGACCACGCAGGCTCCCGGCCAGTGGCCGCTGGCGGCCCCCGCGGTCCCGATCAGCTCGGGCTCCACGACCCAGCTGCCGCTGTTCCACAGCCGCCCACCGCCCTCGCGCTCCCAGCCGTCCGCCGGTTCGTCCGCCGGCAGCGGCCCGGCGCGGTGGGTGTGGCCGAAGACCACGTGGTCGGCCTCGATCCCGAGTCGCTCGACCACCGCGCCCATGGCGTCGAGCGCCGCCCGCCGGAGCGTCGCCGGGGACAGGTCGGCGGTGAACGGGCCGAGCCCGGCGCGGTTGACGCCCGCGACGGCGCCGGGGATCACGAGCCCACCGAGGAGCAGACGCGTGAGGTTCAGCCCCCCGTTGCCGGAATTCAGCCGCTTCCACAGCCTGAGTGACGCGCCGGGCCCGGCGGGCGCTCGGGGCGGCGGGCGACGCTGGGAGAGCTCGTGGACGAACGCGTATAGCGGCGCCAGCGCCGCCTCGTACGCGTCGGCCGCCAGCCGGCCCGCGGGAAGCCCTCCGGCGAGCCGCGCGGTGACCGCCGCGGCCAGCGGCTCCAGCGCCGGAACCGCGTTGTGGCAGTCGAGGTAGTGGCCGTGGGTCGCGTAGACGTCCGGGCGCAGCCAGACGCCGGGGTAGGCGAGCGTGAGCTCGCGCGCTCCAAGAGCGCGCGCCACCTTCGCGGCGAGCCCCGAGCGCCCCGGCCTCCAGACCTGCTCCAGCGCGAGCTCGGCACGCGCGCGGCTGCGCCGCCCGTCGATCCACTCGGCGGCGAAACGGTGGTCGTGGTTGCCGGGGAGGAGAACCACGGGCGCGTCGCCGGCTGCCTCGCCGATCTCGCCCAGGGCCGTCCTCGAGCGCTCGACCGCGTCGCGCGCCGATAGCCCGCGGAGCTCGAGGACGTCGCCGAGCAGGATCAGCCGGTCGGCGCGCTCGACCGTGGCGAGCAGCGCGGCGCGCGGCTCGGAGAGGCGCAGGACGTCGCGGTCCGACGAGGAGCCGAGGTGCAGGTCCGAGACGACGAGCGTGCGCATCGCGCCATCTTGCCAGCGACGTCCGAGGTGGAGACGCCGGGCGCCGCGCGTGCTACGCATTGGGACGATGACGGGAGCGGGAGTGACCCTGCGAGTGCGAAGCCGAGCGCTCGTCCTTTTACTCGCCCTCGCCGGGCTGATCGTGGCGCTCGTCGCGACCCACACGCCGGACGCGCCGGCGGCGTCCGCGCCGCGGGCCGCGGCGCTCGAGCCGGCCCCGGGCATCAGCCCGCCGGGAGCCACGACTTCTCGTGCGAGGGCCGCCGCGGCCACCGCACCCCGGTGGTGCACGGGACCTTCGCCGACATGACGATGAGCTGGAACCTGATCTCGCCCCGGCTCGCCCGCGCCGGCTACTGCGTCTTCGCACTCGACCTGCCGAGGCGCGCCGCCGCGCCGATCCAGCGGTCGACGCGCAAGGTGAGCGACTTCATCGGACGCGTGCGGCGCGCCACCGATTCGCGCAAGGTCTCGATCGTCGGGCACTCGCAGGGCGGCATGCTTCCGCGCTACTACATCAAGCGACTCGACGGCCAGGGCAAGGTGCGCGACCTGATCGGCCTCTCGCCCTCCAACCACGGCACCACGACGCCGCTCGCGCCGCCGGCCGGCCAGCTCTTCAACTGCCAGGCCTGCCTCCAGCAGGTCAGAGGGTCGAAGTTCCTCACGAACCTGAATCGCGGCGACGAGACGCCCGGCAAGCGGATCGACTACACCGTCGTCCAGACTCGCTACGACGAGGTCGTGACTCCCTACCAGTCGGCGTTCCTGGGCGACGGCGGGCCCGGGCAGGTCACGAACGTGCTGCTCCAGGACCGCTGCCCGAGCGACACCACGGAGCACCTGCGCATCATCTACGACCCGGTGGCCTTCCAGTGGATCAAGAACACGCTGGGCCGCACGGGCCCGGCAAGCCGAGGCTTCCGGCCGAACTGCTGACGCGGGGCGCGGCGCCCTCGTCGCCGGCCGCCGCGCCTCAGCCGCGGAAGCGAGCGATCGCGTTCGCCATGCGATCCTGGAGGTCGCGTGCCGCCTCGACGTCGATCCCCGACATCAGGAAAGAGAACGCGATCCGGTCGCCTCCGCGGGACCTGCAGTAGCCGGACAGCACGCTGACGTCCGGGAGCGTCCCGGTCTTCGCCCGGCAGCGCCCCTGGGCCGCCTTCCCGCGCATCCGATCGGACAGCGTGCCGTCGCGACCGGCGACCGGGAGCGAGGACCGGAACGCGGGATAGGCGAACTCGAAGCTCGGGCGCGCGTCGAGCCGCACGAGCAGCTTCACCATCGCGCGCGGAGAGGCGCGGTTGCCCCGTGCCAGGCCCGACCCGTCCAGGATCCGCGCGCGCGACCCGAGGTCGGCGGCGAACGCCTGCGCCCGGTTCGCCCCCCGGTCGGTGGTCCCGCGGCCCGGCGACGTGCCGAGCTCCTTCGCGAGCATCTCGGCGAAGAAGTTGTCGGATGGCTTGTTGGTTTGCCTGACCAGTCCGGCCAACGGCGGTGAGCTGACGCCGGCGAGCGCCGCGGCGGCCGGCGGCGCGGTGCCGGTCCCGGCCCCGTCGCGAACGCCGATCCCGCGCCGCTCGAGCGCCCTGGTCAGCTGTCGAGCCGCGACCTTCGGCGGGTTCGACTGAAAGCCGCCGCCGCTCTCGCCGCGGTTGAACGAGAGGGCGCTCAGCGGGCCGACGAAGCCCGACGTCTGGTAATCGGACGCCGGCCCGCCGCGGCGCGAGTCGTGGCGCGACTCATCGCCGCGGATGCGACCCATGACGCGCCGCAGACCGGCCCGGTCGAGCGCGGTGGCGAGCGCCTCGACCGACGCCTCGCTCCCGTAGTCGCGCGCGAACGAGCGACTCCCGAAGGTTGGGTCGGCGCCGCCCACGAGGTAGAGGTCGCCGAGCCACGCGCCGGCAGCGGTGAGCTCGCCCGCGCCGCGGACCTGGGTCTCGAGCCTCTCCTCGGGACCGAAGCGCCCCAGCGTCGCGGCCGTCGAGTAGAGCTTCGTGTTGGATGCGAGCGTCCGCCGATCGCCGGCGCGCTTCGCGAACAGGCGGCCACCCTCGGTCATGTTGCCCACGTAGGCGCCCGATCCACCCCCGGCCGCCCTCATCGCCTCCGACAGGGCGGCGCGCAGCTTGCGCTCCTGCCGCCCCGCGCTTGCGGGCTCGGCCCACGCGAGCCCGCCCCCGAGCGCGGCGAGCGCGACGAGCAGGGTGGCTAAGGCGCGATTGTGCCGGCGGCGGGGCAAGCGGCCACCGTAACGGCGTCCGACGGGCCGCGCGCCACGAAGAACGCGCCTCGCTCCCGTCAGGTATCGGCTTGACCGCCCGACCACTTATCTAGTGTCGCCTGACGCATGGTCGCCCCGCCCGCACCACCGTTCGCCGCGCGCGCGGCCGCACCGGCGCGCATGCCCCGGTTGACGTGCCGCTGACGCTTCTCACGGGGCCGGCCGGCAGCGGCAAGACCGGCGAGGTGCTCGAGCGCTTCGCGGGCTCGCTCGAGCGCGAGCCGGTGCTGGTGGTGCCGACGGTCGCGGACGTCGAGCGCTACGAGGACGAGCTGCTCGCGCGCCGGCCGGTGGCGCTCGGCGGCCGGATCGTCACGTTCGACCGGCTGTTCGACCTAGCCGCCAGCGCGGTCGGCCTCGCAGGGGGTCCGCGCCTCACGCGAGCGCAGCGGCGCGCGGTCGTCAGTGCCGCGCTCGGAGATGTGCGGCTCGAGGCGCTCGCCGAATCCGCCCGGCGCCCGGGGTTCGTGGACGCCCTCGACCGGCTCCTAGGCGATTGCCAGGCGGGGCTGGTCGGCCCCGCGGAGCTCGCCGATCGGCTCAGACGCAGCGCCGCGTCGAGGAGGCGTCACCTGCGGGAGGTCGGCGCGCTGTACCACGCGTACGTCGAGCGACGCGAACGGCTCGGCCGCGCGGACGCGCACTCGCTCGCCGAGCGCGTCCTGGCGACCCTCGGCGAACGTCCGGCCGCGTGGGGCGGGCGCCCGGTCCTGCTTCACGGGTTCGACGACCTCACGCCCGCCCAGCTCGCGCTGGTCGCCGCGCTCGCGGACGAGGCGGAGGTGAGCGTCTCCGTCGTGCACGAGCGCGATCGCGTCTGTCTGGCCGCCCGCCGGTCGCTCGTAGAGCGGATCGAAGCGCTCGGCGCCGAGGCGGGCGCCGAGCAGCTCACGCTCGACTCGCCGCCCGTCGAGCCTCCGGCTCGAGGTGGCACGAAGCTCCGCCGCGTCGCCCTCCCGGCGCGCCCCTCGACGAGCGTGCTGGGGCATCTCGAGCGGGCGTTCATGACCGACGCGCCGGGGCGTCGCGCGCCGGACGACGAGGTCCGGCTGCTCGCCGCCGCGGGCGTCCGCAACGAGGTCGAGCAGGTCGGCGCCGCGATCGCGCGGCTGCTTCGCGCGGGCACGCCGCCGGAGGGAATCGCGGTGATAACGCGGTCGCTCGACGGCGGGGCTCGGCTCGTCGAGGAGGTCTTCGAGAGCTTCGGCGTGCCCGTGGCGATCCACGCGGACCGGCCGCTCGTTGAAACGGCCGTCGGCCGCGGGCTCCTGGCCGCCCTGCGCGCGGCCTTCACCTCCCAGGCGGCCACCGACGTGGTGGCGTTCCTGCGCGCGCCCGAGCGCGGGCGCGGCGCGCTCGTAGATCGCCTGGAGCGAGCCGTCCGCGTCGAGCGGATCGACTCCGCCGACGAGGCGCTCGCGCTCTGGGCCCGCCTGGGCGGTCGTCCACTGTGGGAGGTCGCGTCGCTTCGCGAGCGCCGCCGCGACCCGGGGGCGCTGCTCGAGCAGGCCGCCGTGGTCGCCCGTGACCTCGCCGAGCGCCCGCACCGTCGCAGCGCCGCGACGCTTGTAGCGGCCGAGCGCTCCGACCTTGCCGCCGCAGAGTCGGTGGCCCGCGCTCTCACGGAGCTGCGCGAACTCGAGGAGGTCGAGGCCGGGCTCGCGCCGACCGTCGAGGACCTCGTGACGCTGCTCGAGGGCCTTCGGGTCCCCAGCTCGGCGGCCGGCTCGGTCGGACGGGTCGAGGTGATGACCCCGTATCGCGCGCGCGCGCGCCAGTTCGCGCACGTCTTCGTGATCTCGCTTCAGGAGGGCGAGTTCCCGCGCCGGCGCCGCGACGACGCATTCCTCACCGACGCCGAGCGCGCCACCGCGGGACTCCCGGCGCTCGGCGACCAACGCGACGAGGAGCGCTACCTCTTCTATGTCTGCCTGACGCGTGCGACGCGCGCTCTTCACCTGTCCTTTCGGACGGCGGACGACGAGGGGCGGGCGGCGAGCCGCTCGTTCCTCGTGGACGAGGTCCTCGACCTGCTCGCGGGGGACGCCGAGCCCGCGATCACCGAGTCGAAGGGCCTGTCGGACACGGTGTTCAAGGCGTCCGAGTCGCCCACCGAACGCGAGCTCGCGCGGGCGCTCGCAGAGCGACGCGAGGTCGAGCCTCCGGCCGCGCTCGGAGTCTCGGAGCGCCTAGGCTCACTGCTCGCCCCGCAGCTCCTTCGCGCGCGCGACCGCGCCGACCGCCTCCCCGGCTCGCTGCGCGTCCCCTATGTGCTCGAGCAGTTCGCGGCCAAGACGCTGATCGGCGCCTCGAGCCTCGAGACGCAGGCGGAGTGCTCCTTTCGCTACTTCGTGGACCACGAGTTGCATCCCCGCGAGCTGGCGCCGCCGCCCGAGCCGCTCACGCGCGGCGGCATCACGCACCGCGTGCTCGAGCGCGTCTACGGGGCCGTCGGTGGGGTGACGCCGGACACGGTCGCAGACGCGATCGAGCTGTCGCGTTCGATCCTGGCGGAGGAGGCTCGCCGCACGAGTCTCAGCCCGGAACGGCCGGCGGCGCGCGCGACCTACAGGCGCATGGAGTCCGACATTGCGCGCTTTCTCCGCTACGACGCCGAGCGGGGCGAGGGGACCGTCGCTCGCCTCGAGGCGGCTTTCGGTGAAAAGGAGGACGACGAGAAGTCAGCGCTGCTGCTCGACGGCTTCCGGCTGCACGGGAAGATCGACCGCATCGACCTGGTGGGCGACGGCCAGGCGCTGATCCACGACTACAAGACCGGCTCGAACGTCGCGACCCGGCAGAAGATGGCCGAGGAGCGCAAGCTGCAGCTCCCGCTCTACATGCTCGCCGTGCGCGAGCTATGGGGACTCGAGCCGATCGGCGGCGTCTACCACCCGCTCGGCAAGCAGTACGACGGCACGCCGCGCGGGATCCTTCGCGGGCCTCGAGAGGCGTCGCCGCTCGCGGAGCGCTTCGTAAGCAGGGACTACACCTCCGACGCGGACGAGTTCGAGCGCAGCCTGCTGCGAGCCCGCGAGGAGGCCGAGCGGCTGGCCGCCCGCATCCATCGCGGCCATCTCGCGCGCGACCCGCTCGCGGACAAGTGCCCGCGCCACTGCGACTTCCACCCGATCTGCCGGCGCGAGCGCGGGGAGAAGAACCCGCGCGAGAATGGCGCGGCCGAGGACGACGATGACTGAGCCCCAGCACGCGCCCACGCCCGAGCAGCGCGGCGCGATCGAGGACCGCGAGCGCGACCTCTTCCTCTCGGCCGGGGCCGGGACCGGCAAGACGAGCGTGCTCGTAGAGCGCTTCTGCGACGTCGTCTGCGCCACGGACGGCGAAGACGCGGATGCCTCCGTCGAGAACGTCCTGGCGTTCACCTTCACCGAGCGCGCAGCCGACGAGCTGAAGCGCAGGATCCGCTCCGAGCTCTCGGATCGGGCGAACGAGGCAGGGGAGGGCTCGCGCGGCCGCCGCCTGCGCTCGCTTGCCCGCGACGCTGAGTCGGCCTGGATCTCGACGATCCACTCCTTCTGCCAGCGGGTGCTGGGCTCGAACCCCGTGGCGGCCGGGCTCGACCCCGGCTTTCGCGTGCTCGACGAGCCGGAGGCCGCGCGCGTCGCGGTGGAGGCCTTCGACGCGGCCTTTCAGCGCTTCGCGGCCGGGGAGGGAGACGAGCGCTTCGAGCTCGCCGCGGCGTTCCGACTGTCGAGCCTGCGCGACGTGGTCCGGGGGGCCTACGGCGAGCTGCGCGCGCGCGGACACGAGCGCCCGGCGCTGCCTGCGGTCGAACCGCCGGAGGTGGGACCCGCCGCCGCCGCGCTCCACGCAGCCGCGCGCGACGCGCTGGCGGCCGCGACCACCGTGAAGCGGACGTCCAAGGTGGACGGCTGCCTCGCGCTCCTCGGCGACGCCATCGCCGCCACCGAGCTGGGGCGTCCGCCGACCGAGGACGAGGTCGCGGGCTGGTCCTTCTCCAGCAAGTTGCTCGCCGGGCCTGAGATCGACGACTACGAGGCGGCGCGTGCGACGCTGGAGCGACGCATGGTCGAGGAGCGCTTCGCCCACCACTACGAGTACCTCGGCGAGCTCGTCGAGCTCTACGGCGAGGAGTACTCGCGCCGCAAGGAACAGCGCTCCGCGCTCGACTTCGAGGACCTCCAGCTCTGCGCCCGACGGCTCCTTCGCGACCGCTCGGACGTGCGCGCCCGCTATCAGCGGCAGTTCGGCCATCTGATGGTGGACGAGTTCCAGGACACCAACGCCCTACAGCTCGCGATCATCAGCCTGCTCCACCTCGAGGACGAAGTGGCGCGGAACCGCCTCTTCACCGTCGGCGACGAGCTCCAGTCGATCTACGGCTTTCGCCACGCGGACGTGGACGTGTTCCGCGCACAGCGCGATGCGAGCAGGCGGGCGGAGGACGCGGACGCGGGCGTACGGCCGCTCACCGGCAACTTCCGCTCGAGCCACGACGTGCTCGCGCTCGTCAACCGCGTGGGGCGGAGCCTGTTCGGCACCGCGTACGCCGAGCTTTCCGTGGGGGCGCCTGCAGCCGACGGCGGAGTGGGGGAGGGGCCGACTGCCGAGGTTCTGGTGACCGAGCGCGAGGGCTGGGACGAGGGCGAGGCGGCGCTCGAGGTTTCCACCGACGAGCGGGCGCAGGTGTGGCGCCTCGCCGAGGCCCGCTTCCTCGCCGAGCGCCTGCGCGAGCTGCACGAGCGCGGCGTGCCGCGCGGCGACATGGTGGTGCTGCTGCGCTCGTTCTCGTTCGTCGAGGCCTACGAGGACGCGCTCGACGCGGCGGGGCTCGCGCCCCACGTGGTCGGCGGGCGCGGCTACTGGAGCAAGCAGCAGGTGGCGGATGTGCGCAACCTCCTCGGCTGCGTGACCAATCCGCTCGACGAGAAGGCCGTCTTCGGGGCGCTCGCCTCGCCCGCCTGCGGCGTCGCCCCCGACACGCTCTGGCTGCTGCGGGAGGCGGCCGGGGGCGCGCCGGTGTGGTCGGCGGTCAGGTGGCTCTTCGGGCCGCCGCCCGAGGCCGCCGACGGGTCTCAGCCGCAGGCCGCGACGCCCGACGAGCCGGATGCCCGATCCGACTGGAGCGCCCAGGCCGAGGAGATGGGCCGCCACATCCCAACCGACGATCGCGAGCGACTGCGCGAGTTCACGTCCGCCCTGCTCGAGCTGCGGGCCGCTGCGCCGCGGCTGTCGCTCGAGGACTCGATCAATCAAGCGATCACCGTCACCGGGTATGACCTGGCGTTGCTGATGCGTCGGCGCGGGCGCCGTCGGATGGCGAACGTCCGCAAGCTCATGCGCCTCGCGCGCGAGTTCGAGGCGGACGAGGGCTGCGACCTTCGCGCCTTCCTCGACTACGTGGCGTCGGCGACGGACGCCGACGCGCGCGAGGCCGAGGCGGCGGTGGACGCCGAGGGGCACGACGGCGTTCGGCTGATGACCGTGCACTCCGCCAAGGGACTCGAGTTCCCCGTCGTCGCGGTCGCCGACCTGGGGCGGTCGCTCGCAGCCGGCGCCGGCCCGCTGCTGCGCGTCGAGCCCGCCGGAGTCGACGAGCCCGGCGGCGACGATCGCTCCGGCGGCGATTCGGAGGCGATGCGCGTGGGGCTGCGGCTCGCCCGCCTCGGCCGCAAGCAGACGCCGATCTTCGACTACCCCGAGCTCCAGCAGCGCGCAGTCGATCGCGAGCGCGAGGAAGAGCGCCGGATCCTGCACGTCGCGATGACCCGCGCCGAGCGGCGGCTGATACTGAGCGGAGCGGTTGCGCTCGAGAAGCTCGACCGCGTCCCCAAGCCGGCCGAAC
>JBPCPH010000147.1:0-17550 GCA_050999415.1 Thermoleophilaceae bacterium | reverse complement strand
GCTTGGGCCCCGACTGGTCGGCCGTCACGAACGGGAGGTTGATCTGCGTCTCCTGCGTCGTGGAGAGCTCGACCTTCGCCTTCTCGGCCGCCTCGTAGAGACGCTGGAGGGCCATCTTGTCCTGCGAGAGGTCGATGCCCTGCTGCGCCTTGAAGTCCTTGACGAGCCAGTCGACGATCGCCTTGTCGAAGTTGTCGCCGCCGAGGTGGTTGTCGCCGGCGGTCGCTTTGACCTCGAACACTCCGTCGCCGATCTCGAGCGCCGAGACGTCGAAGGTGCCGCCGCCGAGGTCGAAGACGAGGATCGTCTGGTCGGCCTCCTTGTCGAGCCCGTACGCAAGCGATGCCGCGGTGGGCTCGTTGATGATGCGCTTGACGTCGAGACCGGCGATCTTGCCGGCGTCCTTCGTCGCCTGGCGCTGGTCGTCGTTGAAGTAGGCGGGGACGGTGATCACCGCGCTGTCGACGGTGTCGCCGAGGTACGCCTCCGCGTCGGCCTTCAGCTTCTGGAGGATCATCGCGCTGATCTCGGGCGGCGAGTACTCGTTGTCTCCCGCCTTGACGCGCGCCGCGCCGTTCGGGCCGGAGACGACCTCGAACGGCACGATCTTCTCCTCCTCCTTGACCTCGGCCTCCTTGCGGCCCATGAACCGCTTGATCGAGAAGACGGTGTTCTCGGGGTTCGTGACCGCCTGCCGCTTGGCGACGGTCCCGACGAGGCGCTCGCCACCCTGCGTGAAGGCGACGACCGACGGCGTGGTCCGTGCGCCTTCGGCGTTCTCGACCACGGACGGGTCGCGGCCCTCGAGCACCGCCATGCACGAGTTGGTCGTGCCGAGATCGATTCCAATCGTCCTAGCCATACTGAGACTCCTCTTTCTGCCTAGCCATTAAAGCGCTGCCTGCGCAAATCTGAGCCTTATTGTGGCAGATTTTCGGAGTAGCACCGAGACGTAGCCGCGGGCAGCTGCCGCGCATCGGTGCGGAAGCTGCTGTCCGGTGACCCTAACCCGAAACCGGCGCCCGGGGCAAGGGCCGCCGAACGGCGCGACGTGCGACCTACCGACTCTCGAAGAAGACGAGCAGCGGGTGAGTCGGCTCTGAGAAGCGGGGCTCGACTCGGGCCGACGTCTCCGCCGGCGCCTCCGTGAGGATACGGTTGGCCAGTTCGCGTCCGCCCTCCTCGGTGAGTGCTCCCACGAGCAGGTAGCGCCAGCGGCGCACGACGTGGAGGCCCTCTTCCTGAAGCCGCTCGGCGAGCTCGGCGGTGGCGCGGTGGCTGTCGAGCTCGACCCTCACCTCCCAGTCGAACTCTCCCTCCTCGGCCACCTCGCGCGTCTCGGCCGCCAGCCGGCGCTCGCGCTCAGCCGCGCGCTGGGGCTCGCTCGCGGGCAACGGCTCGGACGCGTCCTTCCACGCCTCCTCCACCGGGTGCCAGCGGGTGAGCGAGACAGTCGCGGCGAGGCCGTCCGCCGCGAGGACCTCGCGCACGACCCGCTCGGCCTGGCGCGCCGCCTCTTCGTCGGCCGCGTAGAGGAAGACCCTCGGCCCGTCGCGCGTGACGATCACCCGGTCGGACAGGCGGTCGCGGGCCTCGTCGTCGAGCTCGAGCGCGTGAAGGCGCTCGGACAACGAGCGGTCGTGGTCGGGCTCGTCGAGCTCGGCCTCGACGCGCCATTCGTCGCGAGTTTCGGGAGCCTCGGACATCGCCGGCGACTCTAGCGTTCGATCCCGAACCCCCGCACCCACGGAGGACACGCCATACCGTCGCTGGATCGCCACCCGCGTCCTCGCCGATAGCACCGACTATCGGCTTCGTCCGCGTGCGGCGCCCAGCTAGGTCTGGCGTGTCCCCGCGGGAACGCGGATTCAAGACCGAACGCTACCGAGCGCCGGCGGCGCGCAGGCGGGCGCGCCCGTACGGGCACATGCGCCGCAGCACGCAGTCGCGGCAGCGCGGGTCGCGCGCGACGCAGATGCGGCGACCGTGGCGGAGCATGCTCATGTGGACCTCGTACGCGTCCTCGGGGTCGGCGAGGCGCGACAGCTCGTCGTGCGCCTCCTCGAGCGACGCTCCCGGGCGAAACAGCCCGAGCCGAGTCCCGACGCGGAAGACGTGAGTGTCCACCGGCACGTCCGGCCGCCCGAAGGAAAACAGCAGGACGCAGGCGGCAGTCTTGCGACCGACGCCGGGCAGCTCGCAGAGGAAGGCGCGCGCCTCGGCGAGCGGGGCGTCGGCGAGCCACGCGAGGTCGTCGCCGTCCAGCGCGCGGAGGATTTCCTGGATGCGCCGCGCCTTCACGCGGGAGATGCCGCCGGGCCGGATCGCCTCCTCGACCTCCTCCTCCGGAGCGTCCCGGACCGCGGCCCAGGTCGTGAAGCGCTCGTGCAGGCGACCGTACGCGACGTCGCGGTTGCGATCGTTCGTGCTCTGTGAGAGCACGGTCAACACCAGCTCGTCGATCGGCGCGCGGTGTGCGCGGAGCTCCGGCCGGCCGAAGGCGTCGCGGAGGCGGTCGCGGATCACGCGCAGCCGGCGGCGGTCGGGACGGCGCCAAGTCTGTGACGGTCGCGGCAAGGATGCAACGTTAGGCGGCGGGCCGTGCCCGCGGCCGCTGCGAACGGCCGGCGGGAGCGACCGCGGTCGGGAGCCCACCCGTGCTAATAACCGCCCGTGCGCACGACCAGCGAGCCACAGTGGGACCGCCGCGACGAGCTCGGCGGTTTGCCGGTCTTCTGGCGCGAGGCGCCGGGCGGGCGCACGACGGTGCTCTACGTGCACGGCTCGCCTACGAACTCGGACGACTTCCTGCCGTTCCTCGAGCGGACCGGCGGCGTAGCGCCGGACCTGCCCGGCTTCGGGCGGTCGGGCAAGCCGGCCGGCTTCGACTATTCGATCCGCGGCTACGCGCGCTTTCTCGAAGGCTTCGTGGACGCGCTCGACCTCGAGCGCTTCTCGCTCGTGGTGCACGACTGGGGGGCAGTGGCGCTGGCGATGCCGGAGCGCCTGCTCGACCGCGTCGAGCGGGTCGTTGTCATCAACGCCGTGCCGCTCATCCCGGGATACCGCTGGCACCGGATCGCGCGCCTGTGGCGGACCCCCGTCGTAGGAGAGCTGACGATGGGCTTCACGACGCGCTGGGGCTTCAAGCAGCTCTCGCGGGACGCGCTGGCGGCCGAGGGCCCGGCGCCCGACTTCCTGATCGACCGCGTCTGGGACCACTTCGACCACGGCACCCAGCGAGCGATCCTGAGGCTCTACCGCTCCGCGCCTTCCGAGGAGCTCGCGCGCGCCGGCGCCCGCCTCGGCGAGCTCGAGCGACCGGCGCTCGTGCTGTGGGGTGCCCGTGACCCCTACATCCCCGCCTCCTTCGCCACCTCCTACGCCGAGGCGCTCGGTGGGCACGCGCGGCTGGAGCTGCTCGACGACGCGGGGCACTGGCCGTGGCTCGACCGGCCAGAGGCCGTGGACCTCGTGGGACGGTTCCTCGAGGCTGACTAGAGTGCGGCGCGTGGCTTCGGGCCCACAGCGACGCGGCCGCGCGCGCTCCCGAGCGCCCGTGGACGGAGCGGGCGCCGGCGTGGGCGGAGCGGGCGCCGGCGCGAACGGCCCGGGCGGCGCCACGGACGACGAGGGGGCGCGTGGCCTGCGGGGGGCACGGGGGACGCCGAGGCCCGGTCGCGAAGCCCGAACTGCGGCCGAGGTTCGGACGCTCGCCCGCGACAGGCTGATCGAGTCCCGCCTCACGCCGAACGCGATCTCCGTGACCGGACTCGCGCTCAACGTCGCCGCCGCGGTGCTCGTCACCCAGCGGCTCTTCTTCCTCGCGGGGCTGGCGTTCGTGGTCGGGTCGGTGATGGACACGCTCGACGGCCGCTACTCGCGGATGTCCGGGAAGGGGACGCCGTTCGGCGCGTTCCTCGACTCCTCGCTCGACCGCGTCGAGGAGGGGATCGTCCTGGTCACGGTCGCCGCGTACTTTGCGTCGCTCCAGGACGAGCTCGCGGTGTCCGCGACCGTCGTCTGCGTCGTCGGCTCGTTCATGGTGAGCTACACGCGAGCGCGCGCCGAGGCGCTCGGCGTCGAGTGCAAGGTGGGGCTCGCCACGCGTCCGGTGCGCGTCGTGATCCTCTCCGCGGGGCTGCTGTTCGCCACCGGGGCGTCGCTGTTCGACGCCCGCCTGCTCGAGCCCGCCGTCTACGCGCTGGCGATCCTGACTACCATTACGGTCCTCCAGCGGGTGCTGCACGTGCGCAGAGCGCTCGCCGCGACCACCTCGAGCTAGCGGCCCCGCGACCCGGCCGCGACCAGCGCTCGACCAGTAGATTCACTTTGCTCCGGCCTCCCGGGCCGGCGGAAAACGAGGAGGGACAAGACTTGAACGACATCCCCACGACCAACGGTGGCTCGCGCTATGAGGCCGACAAGGTCCGCGTAGCGATCGTCGGCGTCGGCAACTGCGCGTCGGCACTCGTGCAGGGCATCGAGTACTACCGCGACGCCGACGCGACCCAGCCGGTGCCGGGCCTGATGCACGTGGACCTCGGCGGGTATCACGTCGGAGACGTCGAGTTCACCGCCGCTTTCGACATCGACGCGGACAAGGTCGGCAAGGACCTCTCCGAGGCGATCTGGTGCGGCCAGAACAACACGGTCCGCTTCGCGGAGGTCCCAAAGCTCGGGATCGAGGTCCAGCGCGGCATGACCCACGATGGGCTCGGCAAGTACCTCAAGCAGAAAATCGAGAAGGCTCCGGGGGAGACCGCCGACATCGTCGAGGTCCTCAAGCGGACCAAGACCGACGTGGTGGTCTCCTACCTGCCGGTCGGCTCCGAGCAGGCCACCAAGTGGTACGTCGAGCAGGTGCTCGAGGCCGGCTGCGCGTTCGTGAACTGCATTCCGGTCTTCATCGCCAAGGCGGACTACTGGGCCAAGCGCTTCAAGAAGGCCGGCCTCCCGATCGTCGGCGACGACGTCAAGTCGCAGGTCGGCGCCACGATCGTCCACCGCCAGCTCGCGCGTCTGTTCGCCGACCGCGGCGTGAAGATGGCGCGCACGTCGCAGCTCAACGTCGGCGGCAACATGGACTTCTACAACATGCTCGAGCGCGAGCGGCTCGAATCGAAGAAGATCTCGAAGACCCGCGCGGTGACCTCGATCATGGACCACGAGCTGCCGGCCGACGACATCCACGTCGGGCCGTCCGACTACGTGCCGTGGCTCACTGACCGCAAGTGGGCGCACATCCGCGTCGAGGGACAGGCGTTCGGCGACGTGCCACTGAGCGTCGAGCTCAAGCTCGAGGTCTGGGACTCGCCGAACTCGGCGGGGATCGTGATCGATGCGGTCCGCTGCTGCAAGCTGGCGCTGAACAAGGGCGTCGGGGGGCCGCTCGAGGGGCCGAGCGCGTACCTGATGAAGTCGCCGCCGCGGCAGGTGCCGGACCCGGTCGCGCGCGACGAGACCGAGCGCTTCATCGAGGAGCACGGCGGCGCGCCGAAGCTGCCGGGCAAGGCCCGCATCAGGGCGACCACGAAGAGCTAGCCGCGCGCCGGGCCAACGGTGGCCTCGGCGTATCCTCCGCTCGTGGCGCGCGAGCGGTTCACGATCGCCCAGGTGACGCCCTACCCCTGGGAGCAGCATCACGGGGTCAACCGCTTCGTCGAGCGGCTGTCCGACGAGCTCTGCCGGCGCGGGCACAGGGTCGTGGTGGTGGCGCCGTCGGAGTCGCGCGAGCTGATCCGCGAATCGCGGACGCGGATCGCCGCACTCGACGGCAACGCGGAAGCGGTCTTCGCCGACGAGGGCTGCGCGTCGGTCCTCGGCGTGGGACAGAGCGTGCCTTTCCCCCCCACGCGCCGGAGCGCCGCGGTGTCGCTCCCGGTGGACGTCTCGCGCACGATCGAGGACCTCACGGAGGGGGCGCGGCTCGACTTCCTCCACGTCCACGAGCCGTTCGCGCCAAGCGCTGCCTCGGCTGCGCTGCGGCACTCTCGCGCGCTCAACGTCGGCACCTTTCACTCCGCCACCGAGCGCCTTCTCTCGACGCAGGTCGCCCGGCGCGTCGTGGAGCTCTTCTTCGGTCGCCTGGACGGGCGAACGGCGAGCTTTCGGGCCACGGCGGACGTCATGCGGCGCTATTTCCCCGGCGAGTACCGCGTGATCGCGCCGGGTGCGGACCTCGCCGAGCGGCCGCGGCCGGCCGACGACGACGTGGTGGACATCGTCTACTCGGCCGACGAGGAACGCGGGGCGCTGCGGCTCTTTCTGCGTGCGCTCCGCCGGCTTCCGGCGGCGCTGCCCTGGCGCGCCACGGTCTGGTCGCGGCTGCCCGGCGCCCAGCCCAGCGTGCCGCTGTCGCGGTCGGTGCGCGACCGCGTGCACTTCGCCGGCCCGACCGACGGGTCCGAGGCGCAGCATCTGGCGCGGGCGCACGTGGCGGTTGCCGCCTCGAGCGGCGTCGCCCCGAGCCCGCATCTGGTCCTGCGCTCGCTCGCGGGTGGCGCCGTGCCGGTCGCGGCCCGGCTCCCGGAGTACGAGGAAGCGCTCCGCGATGGCGAGCTCGGCCTCCTCTTCGAGCCGCGCGACGCCGACACGCTGGCCGGGCAGCTCGAGCGGCTGGTCGTCGACGGTGACCTGCGCTCGCGACTGCACGAGCGTGTGGCGGCCGAGCGCGAGCAGCTCGACTGGTCGCGCGTCGCCGTCCGCTTCGAGGACCTCTACCGCGAGATCGCCGCCCGGCGCCACGATCCGGACCCGCGCCCGCGCGTCCGCGCGCGCGTGGCGAAGCGCGACCTGATCGACGTGGACCTGCACATGCACACCGACCACTCGCACGACTGCGCGACGCCGGTCAAGACCCTCCTCGAGACCGCCGACGCCGTGCGGCTCGGCGCGATCGCAGTGACCGACCACAACGAGATCTCGGGTGCGCTGGAGGCGCGCGAGCGCGCCGCTAGAGACGGCCACCGCGTCAAGGTGATCGTCGCTGAGGAGGTCAAGACCGCCGACCAGGGCGAGGTCATCGGACTCTTCATCGAGGAGAAGATCGAGCGCGGGATGAGCCTCGAGAAGACGATCGCGGAGATCCGCCGCCAAGGCGGGCTCGCCTACGTGCCGCATCCCTTCGACCGCATGCACTCCGTGCCGGACTACGAGCACATGCTGCGGGTGGTGAGCCACGTGGACGCGATCGAGGTCTTCAACGCCCGCGTCGCCTTCTCGGCCTTCAACGAGGAGGCCGCCCGATTCGCCGCCAAGTACCGGATCGTGGCCGGGGCCGGCTCGGACAGCCACGTGCCCCAGGGGCTCGGCTCGGTTCGCATCCGCATGCGCGACTTCGACGGCCCGGAGGAGTTCCTCGAGTCGCTTCGCGACGCCGACCTGATCCACAAGCGCCAGCGGCTCCTGTACGTGCAGGCGCTCAAGTTCATCCAGACCAAGGGCGGCGGTCGGCCCGCGCGCGTGCCCTCCTCGGCGCTGCGCTCGTCGCCCGGTTCTGACCGGCGTTCTGAGGCCGCTTCCGCCCGCCGCGCCGCCCGCGCGCGGAGGTCTTCGAGAAGCAACAAGTGATGCACGCGAGAGGACCGGCGCCGGGCCCGTCAAACCATCCTGCCCGGATGCCCGTGACCGACGACGAGATCCGCGAGAAGTACCTGGACCGGGCGATCAGAGAGCTCAACCAGCTGACGCGCGAGGTCCAGACGTGCGAACTCTGCCCGCGCGGGAACCTGATGCCGGTCCTCGGCTCGGGCCACCCGCAGGCGGACGTCTTCCTCGTCAAGTACGCCCCGCGGCCCTCCGAGGTCGAGGAGGGCGTGGCCTTTTACGGGCGGTCCGGCGGCGCGCTGATGAAGAGCTTCAAGCGGCTCGGGATCGACCCGCTCGCCGTCTACGGAACCGTCTTCGTCAAATGCCCGGTCGCCGACACCGAGCTGTCCGCGCCGGAGTGCCGCGGCCGCGTGGCGCTAGAGCTCGCGATCGTGCAGCCGCGCATGGTCGTCTGCATGGGAGAGCTCGCCCTGTCCGAGCTGAACGACCTGGACCTGCCGCTTGGCCGACAGCTCGAGCCACGTCCGGGAGAGGTCCAGCGCCTGACGCCCTCCTGCGAGGCGCTGTTCGTGCCCGACATCGACGCGTCGCTCGACGACGAGCGTACGAAGCGCGCGTTCTGGGGCGCGTTTCGCCAGCTCGGCGAATGGTGGTCGGATCTGCCGCCCTACTGAATCTACGCGCGCCGCAGCAGGGCGACACACTCGATGTGCGGCGTCTGGGGGAACATGTCCACCGGTTGCACCGCCTCGAGCCGGTAGCCGGCGTCCGCGAGCTGGCGCGCGTTCGGGGCGAGCGTCGTCGGGTTGCACGAGACGTAGACGATGCGCGCCGCATCGGCTTCGATGACGCGACGAACGACCTTGCTCGACAGGCCGGCGCGCGGCGGGTCCACCACCAGCACGTCCGGCGATCCGGCCTCCGCGACGAGCGCGCGGAGCGCCGTGCGCACGTCGCCCGCGAAGAAGCGCGCGTTGTCGATCTCGTTTCGCTCCGCGTTCGCGATCGCGTCCGCGACGGCGTGCTCTGAGACCTCGAGCCCCCAGACCTCGCCGGCCTGGGTCGCGAGCGCGAGCGCGATCGTCCCGATCCCGCAGTAGAGGTCGAAGACCCGCCCCGAGCCGCTCAGCCCGGCCATGTCGCCGACCACGCCGTAGAGCCGCTCGGCCATCTCCGTGTTGGTCTGAAAGAACGCCTCGGGCGAGATGCGAAAGCGCAGCCGCCGTCCGCCCGCCTCGACCTCCTCCTCGATCGCGGCGTCGCCGCGGAGCAGATCGGTGTCGCCGCCGCGGGTCGTCTCGGCGACGCCGGCGGCCCGGGTCCAGAGCGCCCCGTCAGCGCGAATCGCGCCCGCGAGCTCCTTCGCCCGGAAGTCGCCTGGCGAGGTCACGATCCGCGCCTGAACCTGACCCGTGCGGCGGCCCTCGCGCACGACCAGGTTGCGAAGCAGGCCGGTGTGATCGGAGCGGTCGTAGCCGGACAGGCCCTCGGCCCGGCACCAGCGCTTGACTTCCTGGCGCAGCTCGTCCACGCGCTCGGACGCGAGCACGTCGTGCGTCACGTCCGCTATCTCCGACCAGCTCCCGGGGCGGTGGAAGCCGAGCACGAGGTCGCCGCCCGGCTCCGGGGGCGCCCCGCCGTCCCCGTCGACGGCTTCCTCGGACGAGTGTCCAAACGAGTACTCGACCTTGTTGCGGTAGCCCCACTCCTCCACGGCGGGCAGGATCGCGGCCACAGGCGGGGCGTCGAAGCCGCCGAGTCGCTCGAGCGCCTCGCGAACCTGCGTTTGCTTCTCCTCGAGCTGGCGCCCGTAGCGGAGCACCTGCCAGGGCGCTCCGGGGTGGACGGCGCGCGGCTCGATGCGCTCCGGGCCCGACTCGATCAGCTCGACGACACGCGCCTCGGCGTACGCACGCTTGCGCTTCTCGATCCGCGCCCGCACCCGATCGCCTGGGACGGCGCCGCGCACGAAGACCACGTACCCGTCGGCGCGCGCCACCCCGTTGCCGCCGAATGCGAGCGACTCGATCGAGAGCTCCAGTTCCGCCCCCGGCCGCGGGCGGGTGGCCGCGGCGCCTCGGTCAGGCGTCCCTGCATTCGTTTCCTCTCGCTCGCCCACGGGAACCATCGTAGGCAGTGCAACTCGACGCCTACCGCCGGGAGGCCGAGGCGTTCGTCTCGGAGATCGGGCTCGAGCACTACCTTCACTTCGCGGGGCGCAAGCCGAGCCTCGAGATCGAGTCCATCTACGAGGGCCACGCAGGCCTCTTCACCCGGCAGGCCGTCGAGTCGCTGCGCGACTCCGGCAATCGCTCGCTGCTCGAGTTCTGCGTCGAGGGGCTGATCGGGCGGGCGACGATGCGCGAGAGCGCGCTCCTGGCGGAACGCGAGGCGGCGCTCGAGCTGTCGGTCGAGGGCGCGGCCCTTCCGTTTCGTCGGGCGGCGATCGAGCAGGCGTCCGAGCCCGACCCCAGCCGCCGCGCGGAGATCGAGGCGGCGCGGCTCGAAGCGGTCGAGCGCGAGCTGAACCCGCTGCACGAGCGGACCCTCGAGCGCACGCACGGGCTGGCCGAGGAGCTCGGCTGGCCGAGCGTGACCGCGATGTGCGACGAGCTCTCGGGGACCGACCTCGCCGCGCTCGCGGGCCAGGCGCGGGCAGTCCTCGAGGCGACCGACCGGCACTACGAGCGGGCGATCGAGCCGATCATCCGCGCGGAGGCTGGCGTCGAGCGGCTGCGGCGCTCCGATCTGCCGGCGTTCTTTCGCGCCCCGTCGCTCGACGTCCACTTCCCGCAGGACCGCCTCCTCGAGAGCCTCACCGGCACCCTCACCGACCTCGGCGCGCTCGCTGAGGACCGCGTCACGATCGACGCCGAGGCGCGCCCGACCAAGTCGCCGCGGGCCTTCTGCGCGGCCGTCCAGGTGCCGGAGGAGGTCTACCTCGTGATCGCGCCGCACGGAGGGCGCGACGACTACGAAACGATCCTGCACGAGGCGGGCCATGCGGCGCACTTCGCGCACGTGGCTCCGGCGACCGACTTCGAGCGGCGCCACCTCGGAGACAACTCCGTGACCGAGGCCTACGCGTTTCTGATGCAGCGGCTGGCGGCGGAGCCGGGCTGGCTCGCTCGCCGGTTGGGCGTGGAGGACCCGACCGCGGTCGTCGAGCACTCGCGCGCCGCCAAGACCGTGCTGCTCCGCCGCTACGCGGCGAAGCTCGGCTACGAGATCGAGCTCCACGACGGAGCCGGCGACCCGGCGACGCTCCGCAGCTCCTATGCGCGCACGCTTTCGAGCGCGATGCGGCTCGACTGGCCCGAGGCCATGTGGCTGGCGGACGTGGACCCGTTCTTCTACGCGGCGCGCTACCTGCGCGCCTGGGCGCTCGAGGCCGAGCTCGCGGACGAGCTTCGCGAGAGCTTAGGTCCCGATTGGTTCGCCGAGCCGGAGGCCGGCGCCAGGCTGCGCGCGCTGTGGTCGGAGGGCCAGCCTCCGACGGCGAGCGAGCTGCTCGGGCGCGAGCCCGACTTCACTGCGCTGATCGCCGAGCTCCTCGCCTGACCACCGCGGTCGGGCGCCTCCGGGCTCCGTCCTCGGGGCGGCTACCCGAGCTTCTGGTTGATGCTGTTGAGGACCGACTTGCGATTCGCGTTGCGCTTCTCGTGGTCGCGAACCTTGCGCAGCTCGGCGGGCGTCAGACCGGTGAGCCGACCCTGCACCTCCGCGGCCGTCAGGTCGTCATACCCCGTGATCGGGAAGCTCGGCCCCACGCCAACCGCCCTGCGGGCGCGATCGACGGGCGCGAGCGCCGGGCCGGCGCTCTTCACCGCGCGCGAGCGCGCCCTCGCCGTTGCCCCTCCGAGCTGCCTGCGGGCGCGCTCCCTTGCGCTCTCCCCGCGCTTGCGTGCGGTGTCGGTGCGCTGCTCGACCCGGTCGCGTCCGCGACCGACGAGCTGCTCGAGGTCTTGGACCACGTCGCTCGTCTCCTTGCGGGCGCGGCGAACCAACGAGTCGGCTAGCTTCTGCGCGTCGTCCACCGTCATGCGGCCGCGCTTGACGGCATCGTTCATGACCTCCTCGATGCGGTCGCGCGAGAGGATCACCAGGTTCGTCGGCCGGACGATGCCCGTGGCCAGCGCCTCGCGAAAGTCCTTCACGGCCTTGCCGCCGCTGTCCGAGCCGGACGCTCGCACGGCTCTCTGCGCGGGCTGGGTGACCTTGGTCGCGGTCTGGGACGCGCGCTTGCGCGCCGTCTGCTGCCGTCCACGCGCCTGGCCGCCCTTCTTCGCGGCCGCGTTCTTCGCGGCCGCGCGGCGCTTCGTGGCCGATGCCTTGGTGGAGCGGCTCGACGAGTCGCTCCGCGAGGAGCCCGACCTCCCGCGCGCGCTCGCCGACGACTTCCTCGAGCTCGACGCGCTGCCGCCGCTCGAGCGCGACTTGCTCGCGGCGCTCCCGCTCTTGCGCGAGGAACCGCTCCGGGTCTGGGCCATGGTTATCTCCTCCTTGCCGACGCTTTGCCGACGTCCGCCGCGCAGCCTACCGCGACACCGGACGACCGCATGGGTCAAGGCCGCTTCGCCGAGGCGACTCGCGTCACGTGCGACGCGAGTGCGTGTGGCTACGATCGCGCGGTGACGCGGCACTTCCTCACCGGCGTGGAGCTTGCGCGCGACGAGCTCGAGCGCCTGCTCGCCCGCGCGCTCGAGCTCAAGCGGGAACGCGTGGCGAACGAGGAGGGCGTCGGGTCGCGCCCGCTCACCGGCCGAAGCGTGGCGCTCCTCTTCGAGCGGCCCTCCACCCGTACGCGCGTTTCGTTCGAGGTCGGGATCGCCGAGCTGGGCGGCACCGCCGTGGTGCTGAGCGGCCGCGACCTCCAGCTCGCACGCGGAGAGTCGCTAGGCGACACGGCGGCCGTCCTGTCCGGGTACGTGCACGCCATCGGGGCGCGGACCGGCCGCCACGCGATGCTCGAGGAGCTCGCGGCGAGCGCGCGGGTGCCGGTCGTGAACATGCTCACCGAGGAGCATCACCCCTGCCAGGCGCTTGCCGACATGCTCACGCTGAGCGAGCGCTTTGGGACGCTCGCCGGGCTGAAGCTCGCTTACCTCGGCGACGGCAACAACGTGGCGAGCTCGCTGATGTTGCTGGGCGCCTCGCTCGGCGTGGAGGTCGCGGTGGCCGGCCCGGCCGAGCTGGCTCCGGACGGAGACGTCGTGCGGCTCGCACAGGGCCGAACGCGGGCGGACACCCCGGTGTCGGTCCTGACCGACCCCGAAGAGGCGGTTCGCGGCGCCCACGCCCTCTACACGGACGTCTGGGTCAGCATGGGCGACGAGGCGGAGGCCGAGCGGCGCCGGGAGTTGCTCACGCCCTACCGCCTGGACGACGCGCTCCTCGCGCACGCGAGACAAGACGCGGTGGCGCTCCACTGCCTGCCCGCGCACCCGGGCGAGGAGATCAGCGCCGAGGTGCTGTACGGACCGCGCTCCGCCGTCTGGGACCAGGCGGAGAACCGACTCCACGCGCAGAAGGCGCTGCTGGAGCTTCTGCTGGCGCCACCCCGCTAGGCCCGGGGACGCAGCCCGAAGCCACGCAGGAGCAGCAGCGCGGTCTCTCCGAGCCCGCCGCGGGTGGGCAGCAGCCCGAGCTGGGCGCCCGCTTCGTAGAGGTCGAAGAAGCCGCGCGCGCGCCGGATCCGGCCGTCGGCGATCTCGACGTAGTGGATCCCGTGCAGCGTCAGGAAGCGACCGGTGGCGGGAAGCCCGGCCAGATCGCCCCGATGCGTGCCGAGCACGCGCCAAGGGAGGCACCCGAAGCCGGCGGACCCGATCCGCTGACCGGTCCGCTCGATGCGGATGTCGGGGAACGCCTGCCACAGCCGCTTGGCGTGCGCGGCAAGCGTCTCGACCCCGAGCGCCGGCTCGACCACGACCGGGTCCTCGTACTGGACGTCGCCGGTGCAGCAATCGGTGAAGCTCGCCGTCCGGCGGCCCACCCAGGCTGCCTCCCACGAGTCCGCGAGCGCGTCGAGCGGCGGACGCACGGGTGAGCGCGAGGTCTCTGCTGCGTCAGTCATCTAGATGGCTGACTCCACGGCCGCGTGGGTCTGGGAGGGTCGTGTGGTCAGTCATCGAGATCCGGAAGGCCCTCCGTCGGCGTGGAGGCGTCACCGTAGAGGCGCCGCGGTATGCGGCCGGCTTCGTGCGCCAGGCGGCCGGCCTCGACCGCGAGGCGCATGGCCCGCGCCATCCGGGCGGGATCCTCGGCGCGGGTGACGGAGCTCGCGAGCAGCACCCCCTCGCAACCGAGCTCCATGGCGAGTGCCGCGTCGGAGGCCGTGCCGATGCCGGCATCCAGGATCACGGGCACACGCGCCGCGGCGACGATCATGCGCAAGTTGTAAGGGTTACGGATCCCCATGCCGCTGCCGATCGGAGATCCGAGCGGCATGACCGCGGCGCACCC
Organism: Thermoleophilaceae bacterium; assembly: GCA_050999415.1. Taxonomy (GTDB): domain Bacteria; phylum Actinomycetota; class Thermoleophilia; order Solirubrobacterales; family Thermoleophilaceae; genus CAWEHQ01. The sequence goes on along the minus strand of JBPCPH010000147.1, from coordinate 3,534 downwards.
CGCCTGCTCGAGGCGGGCGGCGAGCACCGGGTCGTCGTTGGTGTAGGGAAAGACGACGAAGCCGTCGGCCACGAGCTGCTCCGCCGCCGCCAGCGTCTCGGCGGGATCGGGCAGCAGGGTTCGCTCGTCGCCGATCACCTCGAGCTTCACCCAGTCCGTCGCGAGCGCCTCGCGGGCGAGCTGGGCGGTGGTCACGGCATCGCGCGCCGTGAAGCACCCGGCTGTATTCGGGAGCAGGTCGCAGCCGGCGTCGCGCAGCACGTCGACGATCGAGCCGCGCGTGCTCGGGTCCACTCGGCGCAGCGCGACGGTGGCCAGCTCGGCGCCCGACGCCACGACCGCCGCCTCGATCGACTCGAGCGTACGAAACCCGCCCGTGCCGATTATCAGGCGCGACGTAAGGCGGCGCCCCGCGACCTCGAACGGGCCGGCCGTCGCCTCGCGCGCATCCGCGGGCGTCGTGCGGCTCACGCGCCCCCCTGAACCGCGCGCAGCACCTCGACCCGCTGGCCGTCGGCGAGCCGCGTACGCTCCCAGTCGCCGCGCGGCACCACCTCGCCGTCGACCGCCACCGCGAGCCCGCGAGCCCGCGACTCGGCGCCGGCGGCCACGACCGCCGAGGCAACCGTCGCCGGCTCCTCGAGCTCACGTCCGTGGCCGTTGAGGACCACCCTCACGGCGTCCTCCCGGCCAGCTCGGGATCCCGGGACGCGTCGGGAGCGGCGAAACGAGACGGGGCCACCGCCTCCCCGAGCGGCGCGGCCTGGCCATCCGTGATCGCAGCGAGCACCGCGTCGGCCGTCAGCGGCGCCAGCAGGATGCCGTTGCGGTAGTGACCGGTCGCCCAGACCAGCCCCTCGACCGCGCCGACGCCCACGACCGGCAGGTTGTCGGGCGTGCCGGGGCGAAGGCGCGCCGAGGTCTCCCAGAGCTCGAGCTCGCCGACCTCCGGCAGGACCTCCCACGCCGCCTCGAGCAGGCGGTGGATGCCACCGGCCGTGACGGCGGTGTCAAAGCCACGCTCCTCGACGGTGGCGCCGACCACGACCTCTCCGCTGGCGCGCGGCACGACGTAGCAGCGCGGGGTGTGGATCGCATGCGCCGCGAGCGGGGACCGACCCCCGCCGAGCCGCAGGATCTGGCCCTTGACCGGGCGCACCGGAGGCACGTCGGCCGGGTCAAGGCCGCCGATCGCGGCGCTCCAGCAGCCGGCGGCGACGACCACGTGGCCGGCCTCGATACGGCCCCGGGCGGTCACGACCGCGGTGGCGCGTCCGCCATGCACCTCGACCTCCACCACGTCGGCCCCGGTCGCCAGCTTGCCGCCGGCGCGCTCAAGCGCGCCGGACAGGGCGCGGATCAGCGCGCGGGGCTCGACCTGGTGATCCTGGGGCGCACGGATGCCGCCCGTGATCCCCGGCGCGAGGCCCGGCTCGAGCCGGCGGCACTCGCCCCGCGTGAGCCACTCGACCTCGAGCCCGAGCGAGCGCTGGAGCCGGTGGAGGCGACGGAGCTCCTCGACGTCGTCGCGATCGACGGCGACGACCAGGGCGCCGCGTGGCTCATACCCTGCGGAGGCCTGAGCGCGCGCGCGTAGCTCCGCGTCGAAGGCGGGCCAGCGACCGGCGGCCTCAATGTTCAACTCGAGCAGCGTCTCCTCGCCCCAGCTCGCCTCGGTCACCGGGGCGAGCATCCCGGCCGCGACTCCCGACGCGCCGGCTCCAGGACGATCGCGGTCGAGGACGACGGTCGAGAGCCCCGCCTCGGCGGCGCGCCACGCGCAGGCCAGGCCGATCACGCCCGCGCCGACGACGGCGACGTCGTAAGCCTTCTTGTGTGGCGCTTCGGTCACTCGCCTCCTTCGGCTGCGGAGGCCGCCCGACCTCCCTACGCCGGCATTACCCGGTCCAGGTTCGACGGTCGGCGGCGGCCAGCCGCCCTCTCAGCCCGGTCTCCCCGAGCTCCCGTGAACCTAGATGGTAGTCGTCGGCGACGCAGCCGCCGGAGCGGTCTAGTAGCGGTCGCGGTGGCGGTCCTGGACGACGGTCCGGTCGCTCGGCGGCGTCCGCCCCCGGCTCACGAACATGTAGATCACGGAGATCACGAGCCCGAGGATGCCGATGATGAGCAGGATCGTGCCCACGACCTGGATGTCGATGCCCACGACCTCGAACGTCACGGCGTACTTGAGGATCGCCCCGACGGCGATCAGCACGATGGATGTCCCAAGCCCCATTTCTCGACTCGCTCCTTGGTAGGGACGGTGAGAATACCCACTGCCGGCGCGAATACTCGCGGGCCCGGGGCCGGTGCATGCTCGCTCCCACGCTCTGTCACGATCCGCGTGTGGGAGACGGACGTGACGCGCGCTACGGTCGGAGCGAGCCGGCCCCGGGGGCGGCGCGGCGTTCGCGCCTCGCCGCGGCGCGGCTCTATCTGATCGTGGAGGCCGAGCCTGGTGGGCGTCCGGCGACGGAGCTCGTCGAGCCCGCGCTGGCCGGCGGAGTGGACGTGATCCAGCTCAGGGAGAAGGAGCGGAGCGACGCGGTGATCGTCGATGCAGCCCTGTCGATCCGTGAGCTCTGCGCGAGCTACGGCGCGCTCGCAATCCTCAACGACCGCCCCGAGCTCGCGCTCGAGAGCGACTGCGACGGCGTGCACCTGGGCCAGGGCGACGCATCGGTGGACGAGGCGCGCGCCGTGCTCGGAGGCGACGCGCTGATCGGCGTGTCCACGCATACCGCTGACCAGGTGGCGGCCGCGCGAGCGTCGTCCGCCGACTACATCGGGGTCGGGCCGGTGCACGCCACACCGACGAAACCGGACGCACAGCCGGTCGGCACGGCGCTCGTCCGCCACGCCGCCCTGCACGCGGCCAAGCCGTTCTTCGCGATCGGCGGCATCGACGTGGGCAACGTGGGCGCGGTGGTCGCCGCCGGCGCCGAGGGCGTCGCGGTGGTGCGCGCGATACGCGACGCAGCAGACCCGCGGGCCGCCACGGAGGCGCTCCGCGCCGCCGTGGCGGGAGGGGCTCGAACTGGCGCAGCGCTCTAACCGGGGGAAGCGATCGCGCAAGCGACGGCGCGGCGGTGCCGACAAGGCCGGAAACCCCGCTCCGAGGGAGCGCGGCGCGGCGACTTCGGGGGACGGCCCGCCCGCAGGCGAGTCGGCGTCCGCGAGCGCCGAGCCACCCTCGCCGGGACGTGGCTACTCGCGCTCCGAGAAGCGCAACGCCGCCACCCGCGCCGCGCTCGAGCCGCTCCGCGAGGGAGAGCGGCCCCGCGCGGTGACGTTCGCGGCGGTGGCGGCCTTTCTCATCGCGGTGGCCAACCTGATCGCGTACGCCGCCGGGCTCGAGGTCGGCGGTGAGCGCCCGGCGATCACGTTCGTGCTCGCGCAGTCCGGGCTGCTGCTGATCGCGGCGTGGGGGATGTGGCGGGTCCGCTACTGGGCGGTCCTCGGCATGCAGGCGCTGCTCGCGATCCTGATCGTCATCTTCGCCGTTCTGCTCGTCGTGGCGAACAACCTGCTCGC
>JBPCPH010000056.1:0-5257 GCA_050999415.1 Thermoleophilaceae bacterium | reverse complement strand
GCGTCCGCCGTCGCAACGTGATCGGCACCTACCTCCATGGGCCGCTGCTGCCGAAGAACGTCTGGCTGGCGGACCGGCTGATCGAGCTCGCGCTCGGAGTCGAGCTCGGGCCGCTCGACGACGCGATGGAGGACGCCGCACACGCAAGCGCTCGGCGCGCGGCGGGGGTGTAGGGCGAAGCTGCCTGCTCAGCCCGGCTCAGGCGACCGGACCGTCACGGGGATCCGCTCGACCGCGTTGTTCGCGTAGCCCTTCAGGTTCCAGGCGCCCGCCGTGGGCTGGCGGTTGCCGGCCGCGTCGACGGCGCGGGAACAGAGCTCGTAGGCGCCGGGCTCGCGCGCGTCCCATTCGTGAGACCAGCCGCGCCACGCGGTGTCCGCGACCTCCTCGTCGAGATCCGCCGGGGCCCAGGTCAGACCGCCGTCGGTGCTCACCTCGACGCTCTCGATCGGCGCCCAACCCGACCAGGCCCGGCCAGCGAGCAGGCATGGGCCCGGCTCGAGGAAGCGCTGGCGGGTGAGGAAGTCGGGAATCCCGGGCGGCGCCATGAGTGAGCGCGGCAACATGCGGGTGACCTGCGCCCCGGGGGCGCCTCCCGGGCCATAGATCCGGTAGCCGACCGCCTGCTGGTAGCCCTCGAACGGCTCGGCCAGCGCGGCGATGCGACAGACCCACTTGACGTGGGTCATGCCGTACCAACCGGGCACGACCAGCCTGAGGGGAAAGCCGTGCTGGGGCGGCAGCGGCGCTCCGTTCATCTGGTAGGCGAGCAGCACCTGCGGCTCGCACGCCTCGGGCACCGAAAGGCTGCGCTCGTAGTTCTGCTCGACGCCGCCCTCGACACCCCGGTCCAGGCCGGTGAACAGAATCTCGACCGCGTCGTCGAGCAGGCCCGCTTCCTCGAGCAGCGGCGCGAGCGGCGTACCCGTCCACTCCGCCGTTCCCACCGCCTCGACCAGCCAGGGCTGGCTGAGCGGCCGGGGCGCGAGCCGTGCCCTGCCGTTGCCGGCGCACTCGATCGTGACGGGTAGCGTAACCGCGGGACGCTCCCTGAGCTCGTCGATCGAAAGCGACAGGCTGCGCTCGAAGCGGCCAGCCAGCTCGAGCCGCCACGCCGACGGATCGACCGCGGGGATGTCGTAGTGGATCAGCGTGTAATGCAGGCCGAGCGGGGTGATCGGGTGCCGGAGCGCCTCGAGCGGCATCCCGTGATTCCTCGCCGCGAGCTGGAGCTCGGCCGGCGTGATCTCCTCGGATGCCACCGTCCCCGGCGGGGTGTCTGCGGGCGGGTCCATCGTCTCACCTCCGTCTTCGGACGCGGATTCTACGAGCCTGGGGGATCGCCGCAAAGGCCGCGCTCATCGCCCGTCAAGTGAAATCACCGCCCCGTCGAGCCGAAGCCGCCGGCACCACGAGTCGTGCCCCCGAGCGACGGCTCCTCGCGCAGCTCGGGCGCCTCGACGCGCACCACCACGAGCTGCGCGATCCGATCGCCGGGCGCGATCTCGAAGGTCTCCGACCGATCGGTGTTGAGGAGGAGCACGCGCAGCTCGCCGCGGTAGCCCGCGTCGATCAGGCCGGGCGCGTTCACGAGCGCGATCCCGTGACGAAAGGCCAGGCCCGAGCGCGGGAGCACGAGGCCGGCGTGACCCGGCGGGATCGCCACCGCGATGCCCGTCCCCACCGACGCGCGTCCCCCGGGCGGCAGCGCCGCCTCCTCGGCGGCGCAGAGGTCGTAGCCGGCGTCGCCTTCGTGCGCGCGCGACGGTGGGCGGGCAGACTCGCTGAGGCGGGAGAAGGCGAGCGTCAACCGGCGTCCGCGCCGTTGCGGGCGAACCGCTCGAAGCGAGGCGCGACCCCCGCCGGCACCCGCGCGCGAACCCTCACCCCGTCTGGGGTGTCCTCGCGCTCGAGCTCGCCGGCCACGTCGTGCAGCTCGGAGAGGCGTCCGCCCTCCTCGTAGGGCACGAGCAGGTCCATCGGCCGCAGCGTCCGCAGGAAGCGCGCCTCGATCTGCTCCCTCAGCTCGTCGAGGCCTTCCCCGGTCGCGGCCGATACCTGCACGGCGCGCGGGTGGCGGTGCGCGAGCTCGCGACGGCGCTCGGCGCTCAGCCGGTCGACCTTGTTGAGCGCAAGGAGGCGCGGCCGCTCCGCGGCGCCCACCTCGGCGAGCACCTCGTCGACGGCCGCGCGCATCTCGGCCAGCTGCTCCTCCTCGACCGCGGCGTCGGCCACGTGGACGATCAGGTCGGCCTGCATCGCCTCCTCGAGCGTGGCCGCGAACGCCTCGACGAGCTGGTGGGGGAGCTTGCGGATGAAGCCGACGGTGTCGGTCGCGAGATAGGTGCGCCCGGCGATCTCGAACGCGCGCGTGGCGGGATCGAGCGTGTGGAAGAGGCGGTCTGCCACGTCGGCGTCGTTCCCGGTGAGCGCGCCCATCAGCGTCGACTTACCGGCATTGGTGTAGCCGGTCAGCGCGACCGTCGGAAGGCTTGCGCGCTCGCGCTCGCGGCGCATCACGCGCCGGTTGGCGCTCGTGCGCTCGAGCCGGCGCTTGAGTTGCGCGATGCGGTCGCGGGCGAGCCGGCGGTCGGTCTCGATCTGCGTCTCCCCCGGGCCGCGCGTGCCGATCCCCCCGTCGACTCGGCCGGCGCCGAGCCGCTCGAGGTGCGTCCACAGCCCTCGCATGCGGGCGAGGTTGTACTCGAGCTGGGCTAGTTCGACCTGGAGCTTGCCCTCGGCGCTGTGCGCATGGTCGGCGAAGATGTCGAGGATGACGGCGGTACGGTCGATCACCGGCACCCCGACCTCCTGCTCGAGGTTGCGCTCCTGCCGCGGCAGCAGCTCGTCGTCGCACGCGATCAGGTTGGCGCCCGAGGCCTCCACCGCGTCCTTGAGCTCGTCGAGCTTGCCGCGCCCGATGTAGCGGTCCGGGTCGGGACGCGGACGGCGCTGCGAGAGCTCGCCGGCCACGCCGACGCCGGCGGTCCGCAGGAGCTCGCGCAGCTCCGCGAGGTCGGGCTCGCCGGGGGTGGCGGTCACGCACAGCGCACGCTGACGCGCGCGGGGGTTGCGAATCCCCTCGCCGTAGCGGCTTTCGCCGGCGCGCCCGTCGCGTCGCTGCATCCCCGCCAAGTCTAGGACCGGGCCGGAGCGACGGCGCGGGCGGCGAACTTTGGCGCGTCGCGTCCACCCCCGGGATGCGAGGAGCCAAAGTTCATCAGGAAAGCGCCTCGCCGCACCTCGCGTCAGCCGCCCAGGCTGGAGCGGATCCGGTCCATCGCCTCGGCAAGGCGCTCGTCCGCGAGCGTCAGCGAGATCCGGAAGAAGCCTTCGCCGTTGGGGCCGTAGGCGCTGCCAGGCGACAGCACGACCCCCGACTCCTCCAGCACGTGCTCGCAGTACGAGGCGGACGTGTGACCCGCGGGCACCGGCGCCCAGACATAGATCGTGCCCTTCGGCGGCGTCACCTCCACGCCGACCTGGCGCAGCGCGTCGCAGACCAGGTCGCGCCGGCGCTGGTAGACCGCGCTCATCCTCCGCGCGTCCTCGTCGCCGTGGTCGAGCGCGGCCGCCGCGGCGAGCTGCACCGCCTCGAACATCCCCGAGTCGATGTTGGTCTTGAGCCGCCAGTAGGCCTCGACCGCCTCGGCGTTGCCGACGATCGCGGCGGTCCGCCAGCCGGTCATGTTGTAGCCCTTCGAGAGCGAGAAGACCTCGACGCCGACCTCCTTGGCGCCGGGCGTCGCCAGGAAGCTCGGTGCGACGTAGCCGTCGAAGGTCGTCTCGGTGTACGAGGCGTCGTGGACCACCAGCAGCTCGTGCCGGCGCGCGAACTCCACTGCGCGCTCGAACAGGTCGTCCGGCACCACCGCTCCGGTCGGGTTGTTCGGGTAGTTCAGATACAGCAGCCGGGCGCGCTCGCAGTCGGCGCCGGCCACCGCGTCGAGGTCTGGCGCGAAGCCGCGCTCGGGCACCAGCGGCAGCAGGACCGCCTCGGCGCCCGCGAGGAGCGGGCCGCCCGTGTAGACGGGATATCCCGGGTCGGCGGCGAGCGCCGCGTCGCCGGGGTCGAGGAAGGCCAGGTTGAGGTTGAAGACGCATTCCTTCGCTCCCAGCGCGGGCATGATCTCGCGCTCGTGGTCGAGCTCGACGCCGAAGCGCCGCGCGTAGAACGCTCGCACCGCCTCGCGGAACTCCGCCCGGCCCCGGTTCGACGGGTACTGGTGGGTGGCCGGATCGCTCGCACCCTGCGCCAGCGCGTCGATCACCGCCTGCGGCGTCGGCGTGTCGGGGTCGCCGATCCCGAGGCTGATGACGTCAACCCCCTGCGCCGTCTTCTCGGCGATCTTTCGCTCGAGCTCGGCGAAGAGGTACGGGGGGATTTGCTCGAGGCGCTGCGAGCGTCTCATCCGGCTCCTTCCTGAACGCGTAGCTCCTCGACCAGCTCGGCAGCGAGCTGTCCGGCGAGGACCGGCACCGCCCAGCCGGTGAGGCTCACGCCGAGGTCGTCGGACACCGCGACCTCGAGGTCACCGCCCTCGAGATGGACCGTGACCGGGCTGCGCGCCCCCCGCAGGATCGCGGCGATCGCCGCTCCGCTGGCGCCGGTGCCCGACGACAGCGTCTCCCCCACCCCCCGCTCGAAGATCCGTGCCGTGACCTCCGTTTCCGCGTCGCGACGCCAAAAGGAGACGTTGGTGCGGTTCGGGAACAGCTCGTGGTGCTCGATCGGCGCGCCGTAGCGCATCAGGTCGAGGTCCTCGAGGCCCTCCGCGACCTCGATCGCGCACTGCGGGTTGCCGACCTGCACGTGCTGGAACTCGAACTCGCGGTCGGCGGCCGTCAGCTCGCCTCTCCCGTCCTCGGCGCCCGAGGGGAAATCGGGCGAAGCGAGGCGAGCCCTCCCCATGGCTACCGTGCAGGTGCTCTCGCCGGTGACGCGCGGCCGCAGACGCCCCGCGGCGGTCTCGATCTCGAACTCGTCCTCCTGCGTCCAGCCGCGGTGGCGCAGGTAGAGCACCGCCTGGCGGGCGCCGTTGCCAGACAGCTCCGCCTCCGAGCCATCTGGGTTGAAGATGCGAAGCCCCGCCACGAGGCCGGGCTGCGGCGGCGGCGACAGCACCAGGACGCCGTCCGACCCGACGCCCGTGTGCGGCGCGCACAGTCGCCTGATCCGACCCGGGGTTAGCTCGAATGGGAGGTCGGCCGCCTCGACGATCACGTAGTCGTTGCCGAGCGCCTGCCACTTCTCGAA
>JBPCPH010000050.1:0-2923 GCA_050999415.1 Thermoleophilaceae bacterium | reverse complement strand
TTCGAGAAGTTCCCGGGCGCCGACGGCAACCTCTCGACCCACATGCAGTCAGTGGGCGAGGCGATGGCGATCGGGCGGACCTTCAAGCAGGCGTTCGCGAAGGCCATGCGCTCGCGCGAGCTGGACGTCGAGCCGACCGCGCCGGACGACGACGCGGAGCTGCTCGATCGCCTGCGGACCCCCTCGCACGACCGCTTCGACCTGATCTTCGCCGCCGGGCGCCGCGGCGTCTCCGACGCCGAGATCGCGCGCGCGACCGGGATTGACCCGTGGTTCATGGCGGAGATCGGCGCGATGGCGCGCGGCGAGGACCCGGAGGCCGGGCTCGAGCGCACGTTCAAGGCGGTGGACACCTGCGCGGCCGAGTTCGAGGCGGCCACACCCTATTTCTACTCCGGCTTCGAGCGACCGAGCCGCGACGGCCCGCGCCACGAGCCGCAGCCGTCGGGGCGCGCGGCGGTCGTGATCCTGGGCGCCGGCCCGAACCGGATCGGCCAAGGGATCGAGTTCGACTACTGCTGCGTCCACGCGGCCATGACCGTCCGCGAGTCGGGCCGCGACGCCGTGATGATCAACTGCAACCCCGAGACGGTCTCGACCGACTACGACACGAGCGACCGGCTCTACTTCGAGCCGCTGACGCTGACCGACGTGCTCGGGGTGCTCGAGGTCGAGCGCCCGGAGGGGGTGATCGTCCAGTTCGGCGGCCAGACGCCGCTGAAGCTCGCACGCGGACTCGAGGAGGCCGGCGTGCCGCTGCTCGGGACGCCGCCCGAGTCGATCGACCTGGCGGAGGACCGCCCTCGCTTCGGGGCGCTGTGCTCGGAGCTCGGGCTGCGCAGCCCGCCGTACGCGACCGCCACGAGCGCGGAGGAGGCGCTTGCCGCAGCCGACACGGTCGGCTACCCGCTGCTCGTGCGCCCGTCGTACGTGCTCGGCGGACGGGCGATGGAGATCTGCTACTCGCGGGAGGGGCTCGCCGACTACCTGGCGCGCACGCGGCGCAACGGTGCAACCGCCGATCGGGGCTCCGGCGGCGGCCTCGAGATCTACCTCGACCGCTTCCTCGAGAACGCGATCGAGATCGACGTGGACGCTCTGTGCGACGGGGAGGACGTCCGGATCGGCGGCATCATGCAGCACGTCGAGGAGGCGGGCGTCCACTCCGGCGACTCGGCTTGCGTGATCCCGGCGATGTCGCTCGGCCCGGAGATGCTGGCCCAGGTCCGCGCGGCGACCGAGGCGCTCGCGCTGCGGCTGGGCGTCGTCGGCCTCATCAACGTCCAGCTCGCGGTTTGGGGCGACGACGAGCTGTTCGTCATCGAGGCCAACCCGCGCGCCTCGCGCACCGTGCCGTTCGTCTCCAAGGCGGTCGGCGTGCCGCTCGCGAAGGTCGCCTGTCGGCTGATGCTGGGGGAGCGGATGCGCGACCTCGACGACGAGCTCATGCTCGAGCGCACCCTCGGCCACGTCTCGGTCAAGGAGGCGGTGCTGCCCTTCGACCGCTTCCCGAACGCGGACTCCCTGCTGGGCCCCGAGATGAAGTCGACCGGTGAGGTGATGGGCGTCGCGAGCGACTACCCGGCCGCCTTCGGCAAGGCTCAGGCCGCGGTGGGGTCGGGGCTGCCGCTCGCGGGGACCGTCTTCATCAGCGTCACCGACGGCGACAAGCCGTCGGCGACCCAGCTGGCCGCTTCGCTGCACGACATGGGCTTTCGGATCATCGCGACCGGCGGCACGGCGCAGGCGATCCGGCGGATGGGCGTCCCGGTGGAGCGGATCAAGAAGCTCGGCGAGGGCTCGCCGCACGTCGTCGATCGGATCGAGTCGGGCGACGTCGGCCTCGTGATCAACACGCCGACCGGATCGGGCGCCCGCTCGGACGGCTACGAGATCCGGCGCGCCGCGGTCGCGCGCGGGATCCCCTGCATCACCACGATGAGCGGAGCCAGCGCGGCGCAGCGGGCGATCGTGGCGCTGCGAAGCGGCGAGGACGGCGTCCGGTCGCTTCAGGAGCTGCACAGCCACGCCGGTGCGCGCACGCGCGAGCGGGTGGTGGCGGCCCCGGGGCCCGAGGGTGGCTGAGGAGTCGAACCCGAACGGCGAGCCGCGGACGCTGGCGCCGCTCGGGCGCCGCGCGGCGCGCGTGACGGCGAACCGGTCGGTCGGCGCCTACCGGCTGATCGAGGCTCTCGACCTCGGCGGCCCGATCGACCCGCGGCCGGGCCAGTTCTACATGCTCGCCACCGCGGCCGGGTGGGGGGCGGGGGAGGACGAGCGGCCGTACCTGCCGCGCGCGTTCTCGTTCGCCCGCGTCCGAGCGGAAAGCGGGCGTCCCGAGCTCGGGTTCCTGGTCGAGGCGATCGGCCCGGGCACCGCCCGCCTCGCGGCCCTCGAGGTGGGGGAGGACTTGCTGTTGACGGGTCCGCTAGGCGTCGGCTTCTCGGCTCCGGCCGGCGGCGGGGCGCTGCTCGTGGGCGGCGGGATCGGCGTGGCGCCGATCCTCGCGTGGCACGACGCGCTCGGCGACGCGGCGCCGGTCCTGCTCGGCTTTCGATCGTCGCCTCACGCCGGGGCCGCCGCGCTGTTCGCGGGGGCGCCGCTCGTGGCGACCGACGACGGCTCGACGGGCCGCCGGGCGCTCGTAACCGAGCTCCTGCGCGAACGCCTCGACGACTCCCGGCCCGGCGCGCTCCCCATCGTCTACGCCTGCGGCCCACCGCCGATGCTCGAGGCGGTACGCGCGATCTGCTCCGAGCGCGAAGTGCGCGCCGAGCTGGCGCTCGAGTCGGGCATGGCATGCGGCTACGGGGCCTGCTTCGGCTGCGTGGTCCCCACGCGCACCGGCTACGTGCGCATGTGCCTGGACGGCCCCGTGCTCGACGCCGCGACGCTGGACACGGCGGTAGGGCCCGGAGCGGGG
>JBPCPH010000035.1:0-4385 GCA_050999415.1 Thermoleophilaceae bacterium | reverse complement strand
CGCGCGGCGGCTCCTGGTACGCGCGCAGCATCCTGCGCGTCCCGGTGCGCGACCTGACCGGCGGGTTCAAGTGCTTTCACGCGACAACGCTGCGGCGCCTCGGCCTCGAGGACGTTCGCACCGACGGCTACGGCTTTCAGATCGAGCTGACCTACCGGGCGATCAGGGCCGGCATGCGTGTCGTGGAGATCCCGATCGTCTTCTCCGAGCGCCGTGCCGGGAGCTCGAAGATGACCGCCCGGATCGCGCTCGAGGCCGCCTGGAAGGTTCCGGAGCTCAGGTTCCGGCTCCGCTGACGCCCCGCCGTCCTTCAGTCGCCGAACAGGCGACCGCCGAGACCGCGCGCGACGGGCAGCAGCACGCTGCGCGGCGAGTAGCGCCCGAAGGCCGCCTGCACCTTGTCGGTGGCGCGCGGCACGACGACGCGCTTCCCTCGCTCCATCCCCTCGACGGCCGCGCGCGCTACCTCGAACGCGCTCGCCCACAAAAAGCTCGGGCCCGCGGAGTGCAGGTGGGAGATGCCCGACGCGTCCTGGAACTCGGTGGCCACCGGGCCGGGGCAGAGCACCGTGCACGTGACCCCGGTGCCCGCCAGCTCCGCGTGCAGCGACTCCGAGAACGAGGTGACGAACGCCTTGCTCGCGGCGTAGGTGGCGTTGCCGGGAAGCGGCTGGAAGCCGGCCGTCGAGCTGACGTTCAGGATCGCCCCCGACCGGCGCTCGACCATGCCGGGCAGGAACGCGACGGTCAGGTCGTGCAGGGCGTCGACGTTCACCCGGACCTCCTCGCGCTCGCGCTCCGGCGAAAGCTCAGCGAGCTGCCCGTAGGTGCCGAAACCGGCGCTGTTGACGAGCACCGATACCTTCCGCTTACGCCTCGACAGCCGCGTGAGGAGCTCCTGCCGCGCCTTTGCGTCACCGAGGTCGCACGCGTCCACAGCCGCGTCCGAGCCGAGCTCTCCCGCGAGCTCCTCGAGCCGCTCCGCGCGGCGCGCGACGAGCGTCAGGTGGTAGCCGCGGGCGGCGAGGCCGCGGGCGATCTCGGCGCCGATCCCGGACGAGGCGCCGGTGACGAGGGCGGTGCCCTGCTCGCTTGGGTTGGGAAGGCTCAACGGGTGGAATCCTCCTTAAGATGGCGCGTCCCCGGCGCCGAGCCGCGTGGACGGCGCGAGACGGACAGTGAAACGCTGGACGGCGACGGCATACTATACTTTGTAAAGCGAGCCAGCCGAGCGATAGGAGTCACCGTGGCAGGAGCGATCACCGAGGTCAACGACAACAACTTCCAGGCGGAGGTCATCGAGTCGGACCAGCCCGTGCTGGTGGACTTCTGGGCGCCCTGGTGCGGCCCCTGCCGGGTCGTCGCACCCCTCCTCGAGGAGTTGAACGAGGAGCAGGACAACCTGCGCGTCGTCAAGCTCAACGTGGACGACAACCAGCAGACCGCCGCGCAGTACGAGGTGCTCTCGATCCCGACGCTGATCCTGTTCAAGAACGGCGAGGCGGCAAAGCGCGTGATCGGCGCCCTTCCGAAGAAGCGCCTGGAGGCCGAGATCGCGCCGGAGCTCCAGGCGGCCTGATCGCCCCGAGGCCGACGGCCCGCGTCCCTCGATGGCCACGGCCGCGCGCAAGCGAAGCGACCGCCTGAGGACGGTCGACCTCGACTTGCGTCCGAACGAGGCGTCCGACCTGGCGCCGGTGAAGGACGCGCGGGTGCTCCGGGCGCACGGCTGGGACACGGCGTTCTGGACGGCGCTCGACGAAGGAGCCGTCGAGGACTCCGTCGGCGTGATCGGCCGCAAGCGCGAGGGCGACCACACCTGGGAGGTGGCCCGGCCGCGGCTGCGACCCGACAGCCACGCCGGCAAGACGGAGGACGCCGAGGTCTGCGTCCATCACGACGGCTGGGTCTACCTGATCGGCTCCCACTACGGGAGCAAGGCGGGTCCGCTCGAGTCGAGCCGAGCCTGGATCGCGCGCTTTCGCGAGGCGGAGTTCGCGCACGGCCTATCCGAGGCGACGCCGGAGGTTCGGGTCGTCAAGAACAAGTTCCGCCTTCACCGTGCGCTCAACGACGCGCTGCGGGCGTTCGGGCCGGAGCTGCGGCAGATCGAGGGTGATGTCCGCGAGCGGTTCATCGACCGCACCCGCCGCAAGGCCGGCAGGCGGCGCGCCGGCCGCATCAACCCCACGGACGCGCCGATCAACATCGAGGGCGCCGCGTTTCTCCCGGATGGCTCGCTGCTGCTGGGCCTTCGCTACCCGGCGAGCGCCGGCGGCGAGCCGATTCTGGCCGAGCTGAGTGGAATCGAGGCGATGCTCGAGGACGAGCGGGCCGCGCCGGTCGTCAGGCGCTTCTGGGTTCTCCAGGGCGCGGGAAGCCCGCGGCGGCCGACGGGCATCAGGGCGCTCGTCCGCGCGGGCCGCGAGTTGCACGCGATCGTCGGGAGCCTCGACTCGGAGGACCCCCAGAGCGCGCTGGTGGACGCCGACCCGCGTGGCTCCACCGCGCGCTGCTCCCACTACCGCTTCCGCCTCGGGTCCGCCAAGGACGGCGGCGCCGTCGAGACGGCACTCGTGCGGCGCTTTCCGCTCAAGAACGTCGAGGGCCTGGCGCCGGATCGCGACGGGCGGTTCTTCTACGTGACCGACGAGGACGACCGCGTCCACGTCCGGTACATGCACGACTAGACCCTATGCCCGTTAGTTCGGTCGGCACCCGCTCATAAGTTCCGCGGGTCAGGCCGAAGAATTGGGCTTCGGCCGCCGCAATTATGGGGGTGCCGACCGTGGGTCAGGCTAAGACCTTTGCTGGACTCGATGTGCATGCGGCGAAGGTGGTCGCCGCGGTCGTCGACCGGGACTCGGGGGAGTTGCGGATGCAGCGCCTGCCGGGCCAGACGCGCCGGGTCGTCGGGTTCCTGAGCGAGCTCGAGGCGCCGGTCTCTGTCAGCTATGAAGCAGGGCCCACCGGCTTTGGGCTGGCCAGGGCGCTAGCGGCGGAGGGGATCGAGTGCATCGTCGCCGCGCCGGGCAAGATCGAGCGCCCGGCCCAGGACCGCGTCAAGACCGATCGGCGCGACGCCGAGCGGCTCGTCAGGCTGCTGATGGTCGGCGGGCTTCACCCTGTCCGCGTACCGAGCCCCGGCGAGGAGGCGCTGCGTGATCTGGTCCGCGCGCGCGAGGACGTGCGCGGCGACCTGATGCGAGCGCGCCACCGGGTCGCGAAGCTCTTGCTGCGCCACGACCTGCGCTTCGAGGGCAACAACTGGACGGCAAGACACCGCGACTGGCTTCAGCGAGTCGAGCTCCCGGATCAGATCGCCCAGTCGGTGCTAGTCGACGGCGTCGGCGCGATCGACGCGCTGCTTGTGCGGCGTGAGTCGCTCGAGCGCCAGATGGCGGAGGCCATTCCAAGCTCGCCCTTCGCAGAGACAGTGGTGCGGCTGCGCTGCCTGCGCGGGATCGACACGCTCTCGGCGCTCGGGCTCGGCGCGGAGATCGGCGACTTCGAGCGCTTTCCGGGGCCGGCTCAGCTGATGAGCTATGTCGGACTCGTTCCCTCGGAGAACTCGACCGGCGACAAGCGCCGTCAGGGCTCGATCACGAAGTCGGGCTCAGAGCACGCGCGCCGGCTGCTTGTCGAGGCGGCCTGGCACTACCGCCGAGCGCCGCGCAAGGGGCGCGAGCTCAGCCGCCGCCAGGAGGGCCAACCCCAGCACGTCTGCGCGATCTCCTGGAAGGCCCAGCAGCGACTTCACCGGACCTGGCGCCGGCTCGACCATGAGCGTGGCAAGCGACGCACCGTCTGCGCCGTCGCGGTCGCCCGTGAGCTCGCCGGCTTCTGCTGGGCGGTGGCGACCGCCGACTGAGTCCATCCGAACACCGCTTGGTCGAGGAGGCGGTGGACCACCGGCCCTTCGCGCCAGCGCATCCGCGACTCAGCTATGAGCAGCCGGCTCGCCGGCGACGCTCGATCCTAGACAGCGGGCGCTGAGACGAAACCCGGTCCTGCGGCCTCACGGATCCGCGCATATCAGCCTGACCGCGCGTCGCGCACCCGGCCGGACCGCAGCCTCCTGGACCAAGAGAAAGGCCCGCAATCGCGGGCCTTTCGTCGTGGGCACTTGACAAACGGACGGCCATATCAGCTGAGCGGACCGCCGGCCCCGGCCGGCCTCGGACAGTCAGCTTCGCTCGACGCCGATCAGCAGCTCGCGACCGTCGATCTGGGCCGCGTGCCGACGCTCCGTCGTCCTGGTCCCGTCGTAGCCGACGCGCGACGCGAGCGTCTCGCCGGCCACGTAGCGCTCGTGCTCGCGCGCGACGTCGATCAGCTCGCTGTCGCCCGCGAGCGTGAGGACGATGCTGTCGGACACCTCCAGC
>JBPCPH010000020.1:0-10777 GCA_050999415.1 Thermoleophilaceae bacterium | reverse complement strand
CGCTGACCTGCACGCCGCTGTCGGCGGCCGGCTACTGGTTCGGGGTGATCCTGGCCGACCGCGGCGGCGGCCGCTTCGCGCTCACCGATGCCGAGCGCGACGCGATGTGGACGGTCGGGAAGGTCGCCGCCCTTGCGGCGAGCGCGCGCATCGCCACGCGGCAGCAGGAGCGCGCCCACCAGCTCGCCGAGCGGATCGGCCTCGCCCGCGAGATCCACGAGCGCGCGATGCAGCGGATCTTCGGGATCTCGTTGGCGCTAGCGGGCGAGCAGGACCTGTCGCCCACGGAACGCGTGCGCTGCCGCGAGGAGGCGACCGCAGCGCTCGGGGAATTACGCTCGGCGATGGCGCGGCCACTCGCCCCGGTCGGACGCCGCAGCGATACGACGCTGCACGCGGAGCTCCAGCGGCTCGCCGACCGCTACCGCGCCCCGTCGCTCTCGGTGAGCTGGCAGCCGGGCGCAAGGGTCCCCGGCGACCTCGAGCCGCTCGCGCAGTCGATCCTCTCCGAGGCGCTTCGAAACGCCCAGAAGCACGCGCGGCCCGCGAGCGTGCACGTGCGCGTGGAGACCGGCGGCGGCAACCTCGTGCTCGAGGTCGTGAACGACGGAGCGGAGGGCGACGGCGGGCGGGCGCGCGGGATGGGCCTTCGCCTGGCGGCGCTCGAGGCGATCCAGCACGGCGGCGTGCTCGAGTTCGGGCCGATGGATTCGGCGCGCTGGCGAGTCAGGCTCGTGGTGCCCACGAGTCCGAGCGAAGCCGGGAACGACTCGGAACGGTGATCGAGACGGCGGAGGGCGGCCGGCGGATGCGGATCCTCGTGATCGACGACCACGACGTGGTCCAGTGGGGCTTTCGCCTGCTCCTCACCGAGCAGCCGTGGGTCGAGCGCTGCCTCGGCGCCCGAACCGCGGCGGAAGGCCTGGCGCTCGCGGAGCGCTGGGAGCCGCACGTCGCGCTCGTGGACCTGTTCCTCGAGGACGCCTCGGGCGCCGAGCTGTGTGGCACGCTGCGCGAGCGCTCACCGAGCACGCGGGTGCTGCTGATCTCGGGAGCCGGCCGTATCTCCCCGAGCGCCGCCCGCGCGGCGGGCGCCTCCGGCTTCATGTCGAAGGACCGCGACGCCGGGGACGTCGCCAAGGCCGTGCGCCTCGTCGGCATGGGCCGCACGGTCTTCACGCCGACCTCCGAGCAGCCCGCCACGCCGCTGTCCGAGCGCGAGCGCGAGGTGCTCGGCCTGATCGCCGGCGGCGCCACCAACCGCGAGATCGCCGAGCGGCTCTTCCTCTCCATCTACACCGTCAAGGAGCACACGAGCGGGCTCTACCGCAAGCTGAGGGTGCGCAACCGCGCCGAAGCGGTCACGCGCGCGCAGCGCCTCGGGCTGATCGGCTGAGGCCGGTCCCCGGCGGGTCCCGCTCCACCCCCCACCTGGGTGTGATCCGTGCCGTCGCGCCCCCCGGCCAGAGGGTCGGCCGGCCCGCACGCTGACGGGCGCAACCGCGTCCGCCACCGTGACTACACCGCTCCGCTCACGGCTGGACGCCGCGGCCGGCGGAGCACGACGACCCCGTGGCCCGTCCCCGGGCGGGAAGGAGACAAAGTGTCAGAAGCCTCAGCGCTGCTCTTCCCAGGTCAGGGGAGCCATGTCCCGAGAATGCGCCAGGCGGTGGAGCGCCACCGCCCGGAGCTGCTCGAGCTCGCCTGCATGGAGGTGGGCGACGATCCGTTCGAGCGCGTTTCCGACGGGACGGCGTACCAGCAGCCGGCGATCTATTGCGCGAGCCTCGCCGGCTTCACCGGCCTCGGCGAGCCGGAGGCGGGCTTCGTGGCGGGGCACTCGCTCGGCGAGTTCGCCGCGCTTGTCGCGGCGGGCGGCCTGAGCGCCGAGGACGGGCTGCGGCTGGTCGCGCTTCGCGGCCGTCTGATGCAGCGTGGCGCCGAGTCGAGCGGCGCCGCCGGGATGGTGGCGGTCCGGGCGCCGGTCGAGCGCGCGGCCGCGATCGCGGACCGAACCGGGCTCTCGCTCGCCAACGACAACTCGCCGCAGCAGACGGTGCTGTCGGGCCCGGCTGAGGCGCTCGACGCCGCCATCGACGCGGCGACTCGCGCCGGGCTGCGCACGAAGCGCCTGCCCGTGGCCGGGGCGTTTCACTCGCCCGCGATGGACGGCGCGGTGCCCGAGCTCGCGGCGGCGCTCGCCGCCGTCGAGGTCCGCCCGCCGCGCGTGCCGGTGATCTCAGCGGTGACGGCAGCGCCCTTCGACGACGTCAGACGACGACTGGCCGAGGGCCTCACGCGCCCGGTCCGCTGGCGGGAGACGCTGCTCGCGCTGCACGAGCGCGGCGTCCGCCGCTACCTCGAGGTCGGCCCCGGCAAGGTCCTCACCGGTCTCGTGCGAAAGACGCTCTCGGGCGTCCGGGCCGAGGCGGCCGAGGGACTGATGGGCGCGCATGCCTGAGACCCTTACTGCCCCCGCCGCCGCGCACGTCGTCCGGGCGGCGACGCGCGGCGCCTCCGTCGGCTTCGCGGCCCTCGCGGTCCCCGAGACCATCGTGTCGAACGCTCCGATCGCCGCGCGCCTCGGCGTCGAGGAGCGCTGGATCGTCGAGCGAACCGGGATCTTGGAACGACATGTGGCGCGGCCGGAGGAGCGCCTCTCGGACCTCGCGACCGCGGCCGGCCGCCTCACGCTCGAGCGCGCCGGCATGGACGCCGCCGAGCTCGACCTCCTGCTCGTTGCGACCACGACGCAGGACGAGCTCACTCCCAACGCCGCTCCGCTGGTGGCGGCGGCGCTCGGCGCCACGCGCGCCGGCGCGATCGACGTGGGCGCCGCCTGCACCGCGTTCGTCGCCGGCCTCGGCCTCGGCGCGGGCCAGATCGAGGCGGGGCGCGCGGACTCCGTGCTCCTGATCGGCGCCGACGTCCTGACACGTTACGTCGACCCCGACGACAAGCGCACCGCGGCGCTCTTCGGCGACGGCGCCGGCGCCGTGCTCATGACGGCCGCCGAGGAGGGGCGAACGGGCCCCGTGGTTCTGCACGCGGACGGCACCAT
This sequence comes from Thermoleophilaceae bacterium, assembly GCA_050999415.1. Classification (GTDB taxonomy): domain Bacteria; phylum Actinomycetota; class Thermoleophilia; order Solirubrobacterales; family Thermoleophilaceae; genus CAWEHQ01. The sequence goes on along the minus strand of JBPCPH010000020.1, from coordinate 7,716 downwards.
GCCCGACCTGATCCGCGCGCCCTACCCCGAGCCGACGATCCGGATGCGGGGTCACGAGACCTTCAAGCACGCGGTCGCGCGCATCGCGGAGGTGACCGTCGAGGCGATGTCCGCCGCCGGGGTCGAGGCGGACGAGATCGACCTCTTCGTCTACCACCAGGCGAACCGGCGGATCACGCGGGCCGTGGGCGAGCGTCTCGCGCTCCCGGCCGAGCGCGTTGTGGACTGCATCGACCGCTACGGCAACACCTCCGCCGCCTCGATCCCGATCGCGCTGGTCGAGGCGGAGGCGGACGGACGGCTCACGCCGGGCGCGCGGATACTGGTCGCGGGCTTCGGCGCCGGCCTCACCTGGGGCGGCACGGTGCTCGAGTGGGGCCAAGCGGACGCGACGGAGGCCGTCAATGGCTCCTGAGGGCTCGGCGCTGGTGACCGGCGGTTCGCGCGGGATCGGCGCCGCAATCGCCCGCGGACTCGCCGCGGACGGCTGGCCGGTCGGGGTGAACTACCGCTCCGACGCGGAGGGCGCCGAACGCGTGGTCCGCGACGCGGCGTCGAACGGCGGTCGCGCCGTCGCGGCGCCCGGCGACGTCTCCGATCCCGAGGCCGCCGCGGCGATCGTGGACGCGCTCGAGGAGCGCTTCGGCCCGCTTCTGGTGCTGGTCAACAACGCGGGGATCCGCGCGGACGGGCTCTCGCCCCAGATCCGCGACGACGACTGGGAGCGCGTGCTCGCCACCAACCTCTCCGGCGCCTTTCGGCTCACGCGCCGCGCGCTCCGTTCGATGATGCGCGCGCGTTACGGCCGCGTCGTGAACATCGCGTCGGTCGTCGGCCGGCGCGCGAACCCGGGGCAGGCGAACTACGCGGCGTCGAAAGCGGGGCTGATCGGGCTCACCGGGACGATCGCCGCCGAAGTCGCCCGTCGCGGCGTCACCGTCAACGCCGTGGCCCCCGGGCTTGTGGAGACCGAGATGACCGAGGGCCTCGGGGACGAGCTTCTGAGGTCCGTTCCGGCGCGGAGGGCCGGGACGCCGGAGGACGTGGCCGCGTGCGTGCGCTTCCTCGCATCAGACGCGGCGGGATACGTGACGGGCACGACCCTCACGGTGGACGGCGGACTGACCGCCTAAGGCACGAAAGGCAATCGAAAGGAGCAACACCATGGCTGCAACCGCGACAAAGGAGAGCGTCGAGCGGACGATCGCCGACGCGCTGGAGCAGGTCGGCGCCGACGCCGAGGAGATCAAGCCGGACGCGACGTTCGAGGCGCTCGACGTGGACTCGCTCGACCTGGTGGAGGTCGCTCAGGTCGTGGAGGAGGAGTACGGCGTCGAGATTACGGGCGAGGACGCCCAAAGGTTCGAGACCGTGCGCGATGCGGTCGAGTTCGTGGCGAACAGAGCGTCGTGAGCCGGCGTGTCGTGATCACCGGGGTCGGGGCCGTGAGCCCGCTAGGCATGGGCGCGAGCGCGCTCCACGAGCGCTGGGCCGCGGGTGAGTGCGGAATCGAAGACGGCGTCGGGCGCTGTCGGGACTTCGACCCCGCCGACGTGCTCTCGAAGAAGGAGGCGCGCCGCTCTGATCGCTTCGCGCAGCTTGCGATCGCCGCCTGCCAGGAGGCGCTGGCGCAGGCGGGCTGGGGGGATGAGCTTCCTCACGAGGCCGAGCGCGTGGCGTGCATCGTGGGCACGGGCGTCGGTGGGCTAGAGACGCTCGAGACTCAGCACGACGTCCTCCGGGACCGCGGGCCCAAGCAGATCTCGCCGCTCGCGATCCCGCTGATGATGGCCAACGCGGCCTCCGCGGTGCTGGCGATGCGCTACGGCTTCAGAGGCCCCGCCTTCGGCACGGTGTCGGCGTGCGCGGCCGGGACGGACGCGATCGGCACCGCGCTTCGCCTGATCCAGGCCGGCGACGCCGACGCGGCGATCACGGGCGGGGCCGAGGCCGCGCTCACCCCGTTCGCGCGCAGTGCGTTCGCCGCCATGGACGCGACGTCGAAGTCCGGCGTCTCGCGGCCGTTCGACGCCCGCCGCGACGGCTTCGTGATGGGCGAGGGCGCGGGCCTGCTGGTGCTGGAGGAGGCCCGGGCGGCGCACGCGCGCGGCGCCGAACCGCTTGGGGAGCTGCTCGGCTACGGGGCGACCGCCGACGCCTTCCACCTCACCGCGCCGGACCCGGCGGGGGCCGGCGCGGCGCGGGCCGTTCGCCGCGCGCTGGACGACGCGGGAGTCGCGCCCGACCAGGTGGACTACGTGAACGCGCACGGAACATCGACCCCGCTGAACGATCGCTCCGAGACCGAGGCGCTGAAGGCCGCGCTCGGCGAGGACGTCGCGAAGCGGGTGCCGGTCTCGTCCACCAAGTCGGCGATCGGGCACCTGCTCGGCGGCGCCGGGGGCGTCGAGGCCGTGGCCACCGTTCTCGCGCTGCGCGACCGCGTCGCGCCCCCCACTGTCGGCTACGAGGAGCCCGACGAGGGGCTCGACCTCGACTACGTGCCCGGCGAGGCGCGCCCTCTGCCCGAACGGCGAAACGGAGATCGCCGCAGCCCCGCGATCGGGCTTTCGAACTCGTTTGGCTTCGGCGGCCACAACGCCGTGCTGTGCCTCGCTTCGCGATGAGCGTCGAGCTCGACAGGGACGCGCTGGTCGAGCGCTCGCCCGAGCGGCTTTCGCCGCGCGAGCGGCTCGAGCTGCTCTGCGACGCCGGCTCCCTGCAGGTGATCCGCTCCGAGGTCTGCTCCCGGCGAATGGGCGACGCGGCGAGGCCGGGTGACGGCGTGGTCGGCGCCTCGGGCTCGATCGACGGCCGACCGATCGTCTGTTACGCGCAGGATGCCGGCTTCGCGGGCGGCTCGCTCGGAGAGGCGCACGCCGACACGATCGTCCGCGTGCTCCGCCTCGCCCGTGAGGCGCGCGTCCCGGTCGTGGGCTTCGTGCAGTCCGGGGGCGCCCGCATGCAGGAGGGCGTCGCCGCGCTCGGCGGCTACGGGCGCATCTTCGCCGAGAACGTGGCCCTGTCGGGCCGCGTCCCCCAGATCTCCGTCATCACCGGCACGTCCGCCGGCGGCGGCTCCTACTCCCCGGCGCTGACCGACTTCGTCGTGATGACTCCCGACGCCAGCATGTTCCTCACCGGTCCCGCTGTCGTCCGCGAGGTGCTCGGCGAGGACGTGTCCACGGCCGAGCTCGGCGGCGTCCGCGTCCACCAGCGCAACGGCGTCTGCCACTTCGCGGCGCCCAGTGACGTGGACTCGATCTTCCTGACGCGGGAGATCCTCTCGTACCTCCCGGCGAACGCATGGGAGCCACCGCCGCGGATCCCACCCGCCGACCCGCCGGGCGACGACCCGGCGGCGCACGTGCCGGCCGAGGGGCGTCGCGTCTACGACGTCCGCCACGTGATCGGGGCGATCGTGGACGACGGGCGCTCGCTCGAGGTCGCCGGGAAGTGGGCGCGCAACATGGTGACCGCCCTCGCGCGAATCGACGGCCGGTCGGTCGGCATCGTGGCGAACCAGCCGCGCCACCTCGGCGGGGTCATCGACGGCGAAGCGGCGCAGAAGGCCGCCCGCTTCGTCCGCACCTGCAACTCCTACGGGCTGCCCCTGGTCGTGCTGGTCGACGCGCCGGGCTTCCTCCCAGGTCGGAGGCAGGAGACCGGCGCGGTGATCCGCCACGGCGCGAAGCTGCTCCACGCGTTCTGCGAGGCCACCGTCCCCAGGCTCACGGTCGTGCTGCGGAAGGCCTTCGGCGGCGCCTACATCACGATGAACTCCAAGGACCTGGGCGCCGATCTGACGCTCGCCTGGCCACGGGCGGAGATCGGGGTCATGGGCGCGCGGCCGGCGGTGGGGATCATCCGCCGGCGCGAGATCGCAGAGGCCGTCGACGGCGACGCGCTCCAAGACCAGCTCGCCGGGGAGTACGCGGAGGAGCACCTGAGCGCCCTGCACGCCGCGCGCCAGGGCTTCATCGACGAGGTGATCGAGCCGGGCGAGACACGGCAGCGCCTCGGATGGGCGCTCGCGATGCTGTCTCGGCGAGAAGGAGGGCAGGGCGATGCCGGCAACATCCCGCTCTGAGGAGGCGACGACGCTCGCTCGTCCGCGGAGCGTCCGTCGCTACGTGGCGATGGGCGACAGCTTCACCGCCGGGGCCCACTCCGGCGCAGCCGCTACACAGCGGTGGCCGGACGCGCTCGCGACCCGGCTGCGCGAGGCGAGCCCCGCGCTCGACTACCGCAATCTCGCGGTCACCGGGGCGCGCAGCGAGGACGTGGCCCGCGACCAGCTCGACGCCGCCGTGCGACTCCGTCCGGACGTCGTGACGCTCGTCTGCGGCGCCAACGACGTCCTCCTCTCCGTTCGCCCCGACGTCGAGCGCTACGGGGCGGCGCTCTCGGCCATGCTCGGCCGGCTCGACCGCGACCTGCCGGACGCCGCCGTCGTGACCGCGACGACGCCGGACTTCGCCGGCTTCCTGGACCTTCACGAGCGTTCGCGCAGGCGGGTCGCCGACGGCCTCGAGCGGCTGGCCGAGGTGACCCGGCTCGTCGCACGCAGCCACGACGTCGTCTGCCTCGAGTTCGCCGACCACCCCGAGGCGGTCGAGCGCGCCAACTACGCAGGCGACGGCTACCACCCCTCGGCCGAGGGCAACCGGCGGGCGGCTGCCGCGTTCTGCGCCGCGATCAATTCGCACTTCCCGATCGCTGTGCCCGAGACTCGACCGAAGGAGACCGCATGACCGTCCAGACGCCACCCTCGGCGGGTCCGGGCATGGCGCGGGACGTCGCCGCCTCGCCGTTCTCGCTCGACCTCGACGAGCTCGAGCCCGGGCAGCGCTTCGCGACGCGCGGCCGAACCATCACCGAGGCCGACGTCGTGTCGTTCGCCGCCCTCACCGGCGATCGGCATCCCCAGCACGTGGACGTCGCCTGGGCCGCCGAGAGCCGCTTCGGCGAGCGGGTCGCGCACGGGATGCTCGTCCTCTCCTACGCCGTCGGGCTGGTGCCGCTCGACCCGGACCGGGTCCTGGCCCTGCGCCGGGTCCGCGAGGCGGTGTTCAAGCGCCCGGCCCGCCTCGGAGACACGGTCCACGTCGAGGGACGGATCGATGAGGTCAAGCCGCTCGATGAGGCGGCGGGCCTGGTCGCCACCGGTTGGAGGGTCGTACGCCAGGACGGCGCGACCCTCGCCCGGGTCGCCGTGGACGTGATCTGGCGACGGGACGGGTCGCCCGAACGCGCGCTCTCGGACGCCCATGGCGGGCCCGAAGCACCCGAGGCCCTGGTGGTGCCGCTGTGATCCTCGAGGGAAAGCGCATCCTCGTCACCGGCGTCATGACCCGGCAGAGCATCGCGTTCGCCGCGGCCGAGCAGGCGCAGCGCGCCGGCGCGGACGTGGTGCTCACGAGCTTCGGCCGCGCGCGCCGGCTGACCGAGCGGGCGGCCCGAGGGCTGCCGGCGACGCCCGACGTGCTGGAGCTCGACGTGAACAGCGCCGACGACTTCCGGGCGGTGGCCGCCGACCTCCGCGAGCGCTGGGGCGGCCTCGACGGCGCGCTGCACGCGGTGGCCTTCGCCCCGGAGGACGCGCTGGGCGGCAACTTCCTCTCGACTCCGCCGGAGAGCGCGACGAGCGCGTTCCGCACCAGCGCGTTCTCGTTCAAGGCGCTCGGCGAGGCGCTCCTGCCGCTGCTCGAGAAGCCCGGCGGCGGGGGAAGCCTCGTCGCGCTCGACTTCGACGCGTCGGTAGCGTGGCCGGTCTACGACTGGATGGGCGTGTCAAAGGCGGCGCTCGAGGCCGTCGGCCGCTACCTGGCGCGCGACCTAGGCCCGCGCGGCGTGCGAGTCAACCTCGTGTCGGCCGGTCCGCTCGAGACGGTCGCCGCCGGCGGTATCGCCGGCTTCTCCGCGCTCGCTAGCGAGTGGCGAGCGCAGGCGCCGCTGGGGTGGGACACCCGCGACCCGACCCCGGTGGGAAGGGCGGTCTGCTTCCTGCTCTCGGACTGGTCGCGCGGGATCACCGGCGAGATCCTGCACGTGGACGGAGGCTTCCACGCGATCGGCGCCGCGGCGGACGGTGGCCCCGCTCAGGCGGCCACGGGCGAGCGCACCGGCCCGAGCACGCGGTCGGTGTAGTCGTTGCCGAACAGCCCCGCCGGGTCGAGCCGTGTCCGCACCGACTGGAAGCGATCCCACTCGGGGTATAGCTCGCTCAGCGTGCTCGCCGACTGGTAGTGGCGCTTGCCCCAGTGGGGGCGCCCGTCGTAGTCGCGCACGATCGCCTCGACGCCGCGGAAGTAGCTCTCGAACTCCACGCCGCGGTACATGTGGACCGCGATGTAGCTGGTCTCACGCCCGTGTGCGGGGCTCAGGTAGGCGTCGTCCGCCGCAGCGAAGCGGACCTCGATCGGGAACCCGACCGGCAGCCCCCGGCGCTCGACGAGGTCGATCACCCGCTCCACGCACACGGCGGCCGCGGCACGCGGGATCGCGTACTCCATCTCGGTGAAGCGGACATCGCGGCGGGTGGCGAAGACCCGATGGCTCGCGTCGAGCTTCTCCGACCGGCCGGCGAGGCGCATCAGGGTGCGGTTGATCGCCGGCACGAGCGCCGGCGCGAGCCGGCCGGCGCGCGACGCGAGGTCGAGGACGCGGTTCTCGAGCACCGCCTCGCGCAGCCACACGGCCCGCGGGCTCGGCGGCCGCGCCACCTCGCCCGCCACGCGCTCGCTCTTGCGCGTGAGCGCGATGCCCGTGTAGGGGAACGTGAACAACTCGAAGTGGTCGTTTCGGTCCACCGCCTCGTCAAGCGCGATCAGCGTCTCCTCGAGCGGCCGCGGGTCGTCGATCCGCCGCAGCGCGAAGAGCGGCACGCAGCGCAGCGTCAGCTCCGAGATCACGCCGAGCGCACCGATGCCGACGCGGGCGGCCAGGAAGGCCTCGGGGTCGGACTCGCCCGACAGCTCGCGCACCGACCCGGCGGCGGTCACGAGCCGCAGACCGATCACCTGCGCGGAGAGGTTCTGGAATCCGCGGCCGGTCCCGTGGGTGGCGGTCGAGACCGCGCCGGCGAGGACCTGCGCGTCGATGTCGCCCTGGTTCTCGAGCGCCAGGCCGTGGGCGGCGAGCTCCTCGCCGAGCCGCGCCAGCGTGATGCCGGGCTCGACACGGACGATGCCGGTCGACCCGTCGGCGTCCAGGAGCCGCGCCATCCGGCCGAGGCGCAGCATGTGCCCGTCGGTGCACGCGATGTCGCTGAACGAGTGGCCCGAGCCCGCGACGCGCACGCGGCGGCCGGTGTCGCGCGCCCGCTCCACGGACGCCACGATGTCCGCCTCGCTCGCCGGCTCGTCGATCGCGGCCGGCGCGCATCGCTGGTCGCCGGCCCAGTTGCGCCAGACGATCGACATCGGGCCAACCTACGTCATCCGGTCACGCCGCCGCGTGCGGCGTCGCCCCAGCGCGAGCGAGCTACTTCGCCGCGGCCTCGGCGGCGCGCTCCACGCGATCCGGGTCGGGCGTCCAGTGCGCCTCCGGCTGCGGTGGGGTGTCGCGGAGATACCACTCGGCGTCGAGCGCCGCCTGACAGCCGCTGCTGGCCGCGGTCACGGCCTGGCGGTAGGTGTGGTCCACCAGGTCGCCGGCGGCGAAAACGCCCGCCAGGTTCGTGCGTGTGGACTTGCCGTCGGTCTCGACGTAGCC
>JBPCPH010000173.1:0-4233 GCA_050999415.1 Thermoleophilaceae bacterium | reverse complement strand
ACGAGACCGGCCACTTCGTGGTCCTCCAGGACGTCTACGGAAACCGCTACACCTACCGTGGCCTCGCCTCCGTCCCGGAGTTCTACCCGGTGCCGAAGTCGCAGCCGAAGGTGCTCGACGACGGCTTTCGGCCGAAGTCCGCGAACGCGGCCGCGCCCGACGCGCCCGCGTCCGCGGGCCGCCAGCGGACCGGGACCGACTCGGTCGGTGGTCGGCAGCCGAGCGGCGGCTCCGGGCGATCGGACAAGCCGCGCGTCACGAAGGAGCGGCTCTTCGCCCATCCCGACCGGGCGAACGCGGAGCTGGCCGGCGGCGGGTCCGACCAGCTCGGCACGGGCGAGGCCGACCCGCGCGTAAGCAAGGGCTTCACCGTCTACAGCAAGCAATTCGCGGAGCCGCTCGGGCTCAACCGCAAGGGGACCCGGCCGGCACCGCTGAAGGAGGGCGCGCGCGTGATCAGCGGAACGGTCCTCGGCGAGGTCGGCACCCCAGACGAGGGCAAGGCCTCGCATCTCGAGTTCGCGATCCAGCCGGCCGGACGCGGGGCCCCCAAGATCGACCCCAAGCCGATCCTCGACGGGTGGAAGCTGCTCGAGGAGACCGCGATCTACCGCGCGCGCGGCCAGAACGTGCTCACCGGCTCCGCGTCGGTCGGCCAGCTACTCCTCCTCTCCAAGCCGCTGCTCGAGCGCAGGGTCCTCGCGGACCAACGCATCCAGCTGTACGAGTGCGGCCGCCAGGACATCCGCACCGGGCAGATCGATCGACGCGTGCTCGTCACGCTCGCCTACCTTGCCGAGTCCGGCCTGCGACCCACGGTGACGTCGCTGAAGTGCGGTCACTCGGTCTATACGGCCTCGGGCAACGTCTCGAACCACAGTTCGGGCAACGCGGTCGACATCGCCGCGCTCAACGGAGTACCGGTGCTCGGCCACCAGGACCCCGGCGGCATCACCGAGCAGGCGGTCAAGCGGATCCTCCAGCTTCAGGGCACCATGACGCCGGACGAGGTCATCTCGCTGTTCGACTTCGGCGGCCCGTCGTTCGCCCTCTCCGACCACGCCGACCACATCCACGTCGGCTTCACTCCGCTCTTCGGCGACAACCGCAAGCTCGGCAGACAAGCCCTTGCGGTGCTACGACCGGGTCAGTGGCACGCGCTGGTCGACCGCCTCGGCGAGATCGACCAGCCGAAGGTGATCAGCGGGCCCGAGCGCTTCACGCTCCCCGCCACCGGCGGTCGGGCCAGCCAGGCCCATCGCGGCGAGTAGCGAGGCGGACGCCCGCGAGGGGACGGACGGAGGCCGCGCCGGCGCGCCGACGGCGCGCGGCTCGTTCGGCTTCGTCCAACTCGAGTTCGGCTTCCTACTCGGGCCCGCCGACGGGCGCTACCTGATTCGCGCCGCCGAGCACGCGGAGCCGGAGTTCGTCGTCGTGCTCCGCACGCTCGGCGCGCCGAGAAGGCGATTCCTCGAGCGCCGGCGCCGGCCGAGGGCTGTCAGGGGCCCGGAGCCAACGCCGGTGCCGACAACCCGCGCGGGAGTGATCGCGGCTGAGCCGTTCGCCTCCCCCAAGGAGGCGGAGGACTGGCTGCGGCGGCTGCGCCGCGACCGCGAGCGCCTCCATTCCGAGGTCGAGCGGGGGATGCGCCAGCTCGACCGCCTGATGCACGCTCACCGGGCCGCGGCGGCGGACCCCTACGCGCGTGACCTCCGTCCCGAGCTCGCGCTGGCGGTGCGCGTCGGCCACGGGACCGGCGAGCAGGTTGCCGACGGGCGCTTCTCCAGCGCCTATGAGGTTCCGCCCACGGGCAAGCGCACGCGCCGGATCGAGCGGCTGTCGCCGCAGGAGCGCCTGGCCGCCATGATCGGTGGGCACGAGGACGTCCTCGTCTCGGACGAGCTCGTCCTGCGTGCGCGGGCGGACGTCGACGCGGGGCGCCCGCGCGAGGCGGCTCTACAGGCGCGGATCGCGCTCGAGTGCGTGCTCGAGGAGTTGCCGCCCGCGGCGCTCGGAGACCTTCGCGCCGAGCTCGAGGGCGATCGCGAGAGCGTCAGCGAGGCCGCGGCCGCGGCCCTCGCCGGAGAGCCGCCCGGCCCCATCGCCGCTCGTGTCGAAACGGCGGTGCAGCGGATGGAGAAAGCGATCCGCCGCCATCGAGCTCGCACCGGCTGACCCGCGCCTGAACGAGGCCTTGCAGAGTTGGCGCCGCGGCGTCCCTGCCTCGACACTCCAGTCGATTCGCGTCATGAGACTCGCGCGCATCCGCAGGGGCTTCATCACCGGCTGGCTCGTGGCGCTGGCCGCGATCGCCGTCGCGCTGCCGGCGCGGGCGCAGGACGTGCAGGGGGCGGACGAACCTGTGGCGGCGCCGCCCGACGAGGCGGCCGAGGCGGACGCCGCGAACCGGGGTACCGCCGCGGACACCGGGCGCGTCGAGGCCGAGGCGGCCGGCGAGCGGTCGACGCGGCGCCGGCTCGGCGATCGGGCGCTGCGTGCCGGAATGAGCGGCAGCGACGTCCGCCAGCTCCAGAAGGTGCTCACGGAGCTCAACTTTCCCACCCGCGTGGACGGGAAGTTCGGCAAGGGCACGAAGCGCAGCGTCAACCGCTACGAGCGTTGGAAGGAGGACCGGCTGAACGGTGTCGTCCACAAGCCGCAGGCGCGCAGGATGAAACAGCTGATGCGCGCCGGAGTCCGTTATCGCAAGCACGTCTTCCCGGTGCGTGGGCCGCACGACTACGGAAGCGCCGGGTCGCGCTTCGGAGCGCCGCGCGAGGCCCGAGCCCACCAGGGGCAGGACATGTCGGCCGCCGAGGGGACGCGGCTCGTAGCGGTGCACGAGGGCCGCGTCACCACCCGTCAGTACGAGGACGGCGGCGCCGGCCACTACCTCGTGATCCGCGGCAAGGACGGATCGGACTCCGTCTACATGCACATGATGAGGCGCCCGATCGTGGCGGCCGGGGAGAAGGTGATGGCGGGGCAGTTGATCGGCCGCGTGGGCTCGACGGGAGCGTCCAGCGGCCCCCACCTCCACTTCGAGCTCTGGACCCCACACTGGTACGACGGCGGTGCTGCCTACGACCCGCTGCCCAAGCTGAAGAAGTGGGATCGGCGGACCTGACGGGCCGCGCGCTCGTGGCGGCCCGAGCGCGCCGCGCCGGAGCGGAGGCTTTACCGACGTTTTACATCGGTCACCCGCAGGCCGCTACGTTGAATCCGTGCTCGACTCCGACCCCAGGCGCATGGCGAGGCGATCGCGCCGAGCGCGCGAACGGTCGCTCGGTCGAGTCAGCGAGGCGCGCCGGCGGCTCGCGTCGGCGCCCGTGCCACGCCGCGGACGCGTGTGGCTCAACGGTCGCGAGCTGGGCGGGCCCGATCGCCGCTACGGTCACCTGAGCGGCTCGCACGACTGAACCCGGCGGCCCGTCGCCGACCGCTGCGCGGACGTGGCGCCGCGAGCCACCTGGTCTACCTTGAGCACGCATACCGTGCTCAAGGTAGACCACCCCCGCACGTTGCGCTCTCAGCGGCTCCGTCGAGCGCGGCCACGACGTCCGCGAGCTCCTCGGCCACGTCGCCGCCGAGCCGCACTGCCGCGCGGTCGTCGTACGCGGTGGGGCCCAGCGTGACGATCGCCAGCTTGCCGCCGCGCGCCAGCGTGATCTCTGGCAGGGCCGCGACCGGGTAGACCTCGAGCGAGGAGCCGACGCACAGCATCAGGTCCGTCTCGGCGGCCAGCGCCTTCGCCTCGGCCATCGCGTTCTCCGGCAGGAGCTCGCCGAACAGCACCACGTCCGGCTTGAGTGGGCGCTCGCAGCCGTCGCACAATGGCGGGCGCTGATCGGCGTCGAGGAGCTCCAGAACCCGCTCGAGCTCAACGCGCGCCCCGCACTCGAGGCAGACGCTCCACTCGATCGATCCGTGGACCTCGACCACTCGGCGCGAGCCCGCGGCGCGATGGAGGCGGTCGATGTTCTGCGTCACAACGCCGCGGAGGATGCCTCTTCGCTCGAGCTCGGCGAGGGCCTCGTGAGCCGCGTTCGGGCGCTTGTCGTGCAACGTCGCGAAGCGGTCGCCGTAGAGGCGCCAGAAACGCTCCGGGTCGCGCCGGAAGGCATCGATGTGCGCCACCTCCATCGGGTTGACGTTGCGCCACAGGCCCGTGCCCGGGCTGCGGAAGTCGGGGATCCCCGACGGCACCGAGACACCCGCCCCGGTGAGCGCCAC
>JBPCPH010000012.1:0-5836 GCA_050999415.1 Thermoleophilaceae bacterium | reverse complement strand
CGAACAGGGTGGGGCTCGGCAGCGTCACCTTCGCGGTCCGCGTCGTGGTCGCGCGCAGGAACGAGAGCTCCTCCGCCGCCAGTGAGCGGCGCCGCTCGAGCGGGCGCACGACCGCCATCTCCGGCGGACGGGCGACCATCTTGTCGCCGAGCTCGTCGGAGTGCCAGTCGCCCCACAGCCAGCCGTAGAGGCTCACCCCCTCGAAGCCGTACACCGCCGCCGTGAGCTCCGACTGGAACGACTCGCGGCGAAGCTCGCCGTCGGTGACGACCGTCAGGCCGGCCTCCTCCTGGAGCGCCACCACCTCGCGCACCGCGGCGTCCTCGACCGCCTTGAAGCCGGCGTCGTCGATGACCCCGGCGGCAAGGTCGTCGCGCGCCGTCAGCAGCTCGAGAGGGCGCAGCAGGCTGCCGACGTGGTCCGCGCGCGCGTCGACGGCTGCCGTCATAGCCGCCAACGTAGCGCGCGCATCAGGCGCCCAGCGCCTCGTCCAGCGCGGCGTTGACGAGCTCGTCCGCGCGCTCGTTCTGCTCGCGGCGGACGGCCCTCACCGACCAGCGGTCGAACGAGCGCAGCGCTTCCATCGCCTCGCGGTGGAGCGGCCGCAGGCCGGCGTGCTTGACCTTGTACTGACCGCCGACCTGGCGGGCCACGAGCTCCGAGTCGTTGACGACCTCCACCTCGGTCGCACCCAGGCGTCGCGCGAGCTCGATCCCGAGGACCAGCGCTCGGTACTCGGCGACGTTGTTCGTCGTCTCGCCGATGTAAGCGCTCTCCTCGGCCAGCACCGGGCCGTCCGGCTCCGAGGCGACGGCGGCGGCGGCGGCCGGGCCGGGGTTGCCGCGCGCGCCGCCATCGACGTGCACCACGACCTTGCCGCCGGCGCTCAGGGCCCAACCCCGTGGATCGGGCCGGCGAAGCGCGGCCGGATCAAGTCGGCGGCGCGCCCGGCTCCAGCGCGCCGTCCGGCGTCGTGAACGCGTTCCACTCGCGCAGCGACTCGTCGAGCTCGCCGATCTCCTCCCCCTTGTCGACGAGGGCGACCGGCTCGTCCGAGTCGCCCAGATCGACCCGGTACCGGTACCAGGACAGCTCCCAGGCCACGACGATCGTCACCTCGCTGGGAGAGTCCAGCTGAGGCAGGGCGGTCACCCACGGCTGGCCGAGCGTGCGAACCAACCCTGCCGTGGTCCGGTTGAACTCCGAGCCGTTGAAGACCTCCAGCGCGCGCTCGACCTTGACGTCGGCGTTGGTGGGCACGGCGCGCACGTGCCGCGGATCACGCAGGCGCCCGCGCGAGCGCCGCTCGCGGCGGATCGCCCGGGCGTCGGGCGACGGCTCCTCGACGGGCGGCGCCTCCTCGTAGGGCATCGGCTCGTATTCCGCCTCGTAGTCGGGCTCGTACTCCGGCGCCGCCGCCGCGGAGTCGACGGGTTCGGCGGACTCGACAGCGGGCGCCTCCTCCGCCGCCGCGTACCGGGGCGTGTGGGGCTTCGCGCGCCACTCGGGAGGCTCCAGCCGATCGTCCGCCTCCTCGCCCACGACGGCGGGCGACGGCTCGTCCTCAAGGCGCCGGCGCCCCCGCAGGCGCCCGAGGATCGAGCGCCGGGGCTCCGCCCTGGGGAGCGCCGTTGGCATGTCCGCGTGGGCTGACTCACGAAGCCAACCAGCCTGCTCGGCGCGCCGCGTGCACAGCTCGCATACGAGCCGGCGGGAGCCGTCCGGCACCAGGTAGGGCTCGGTGCGCTCGCCCTTCAGGATCGTGCGGCCGCAGACCTCGCAGGCCACCATCTCCTGGTTCAAGGAGAGCTCCTTCTTCATCCCAGCGCGATGCTAGCGGCCGTCACGGACCCGCCTCGCAGGCGCCGCTCCACCGACCGAAGACGGCTCCTTGAGCCCTGACCGCCTGGCTCCTTAAGCCCTGACCGCCTCATCCTCGCGCGCGCGATCGATCACCTTCTGCGCGAGGTGCTGGGGGATCTCCTCGTAGCGCGCGAAGTCCATCGTGTAGTCGCCCTGCCCGCCCGTGATCGAGCGCAGATCGGGGGCGTAGCTCAGCATCTCGGCCATCGGCACCTCGGCCTTGACCTCCGTCATCGAGCCCTTCGGCTCCATGCCGAGCGGGCGCCCGCGGCGACCGTTGAGGTCGCCGATCACGTCGCCGACGGAGTCCTCCGGCACCGAGACGGTCACGGCCATGATCGGCTCGCGCAGGACCGGCGAGGCCGACTCCATCGCCTGCTTGAAGGCCATCGAGCCGGCGATCTTGAAGGCCATCTCCGAGGAGTCCACCGAGTGGTAGGAGCCGTCGTACAGGCGCACCCTCAGGTCCTTGACGGGGTAGCCGGCCACGACGCCCTCCCGCATGGCCTCGGCGATCCCCTTCTCGACAGCGGGGATGAAGCCGGTCGGGATCACGCCGCCCTTGATCTTGTTCACGAACTCGAATCCCGTGCCCGACGGCAGCGGCTCCACCTCGATGTGGCAGTCTCCGAACTGGCCGCGGCCGCCGGTCTGCTTCTTGTAGCGGCCGTGGGCCTTCGCCTGGCCCTTGATCGTCTCCTGGTAGGGGACGCGCGGGGGCTTCAGCTCCACCTCGGCGCCGAAGCGCTCGCGAATCCGCTCGACGATCACCTCGACGTGGATCTGCGACAGGCCGGCGACGATCTGCTCCCCGGTCTGCTGGTCGCGGTGGAGGTCGATCGTCGGGTCCTCCTCCTGGAGCCGACGAAGCGCCGTGAACGCCTTGTCCTCGTCGCCCTTCGCCTTCGGGGCGATCGCGAACGCCATCACCGGCGCCGGCAGCGGCGGGAGCGTGAGCGCCACCTCCTCGTCGCGGCCTGCCAGCACGTCGCCGGCGCGGGTCTCCTTGAGCTTGGCGACGGCGCCGATGTCGCCGGGCCCGAACTCGTCGGCGTGGCCCATCTCCTTGCCCTGGGGCACGAGCAGCTGGCCGATGCGCTCCTTCACGTGCGCGCGGCAGTTGTAGGCGTGCGAGTCGTGGCGCAGGACGCCCTGGTAGACGCGGAAGAGGTTGATGCGCCCGGCGTAGGGGTCGGCGAGCGTCTTGAAGACGAAGGCCACGGCATCGCGGCCCTCGTCAGGCTCGAGCGCGGTGTCGCCGGCCTCGACCGCGCCGCGTTCGGCCGGCGAGGGGAGGTCCTCGCAGATCGCGTCGAGCAGCCGGTTGATCGCGAGGTTGCGCGTCGCGACGCCGCAGGTCGCCGGGAAGATACGGCCCTCGCTGACCCCGGTCTTGAGCGCCGTGACGGTCTCCTCGTGCGAGATCTCTTCCCCCTCGAGGTAGCGCTCCATCAGCTCGTCCGACACCTCCGCGACCTCGTCCATCAGCTTCTCGCGGTACTCCTGAGCCTGCGGGCGCAGCTCGTCGGGGATCTCGATCTCCTGGCAGTTGTCGCGATTCGTCCCGTCGTAGGCGAACGCCTTCATGTCCACTAGGTCGATCACGCCGCGCATGTCGTGCTCGGTGCCGATCGGGATCTCGGTGGCCACGACGTGCGCGCCGAACGCCTGCTTGAGCGAGTCGAGCGTCCGGAAGAAGTCGGCCCGCTCACGGTCGAGCATGTTCACGAACAGCAGCCGCGAGAGGCCGAGGGCGTCCGCCCGCTCCCAGAGTCGCTGCGTCGCGACTTCGACGCCCATCACCCCGTTGACCACGAACACGGCGCTCTCGCAGACGCGCAGCGCGCAGAGCGCGTCGGCCACGAAGCTCGGCTCGCCAGGAGTGTCGATCAGGTTGATCTTGCAGCCGGCCCACTCGAACGAGCCGAGGCTCGCGGCGATCGACATCGCGCGCGCCTTCTCGTCCGGCGCCGAGTCGGAGACCGTCGTCCCGTCCGCCACCGCGCCGAGGCGGTTCGTGGCCTCGGCCTCGAACAGCAGCGCCTCGTTCAGGGAGGTCTTCCCGCTACCGCGGTGGCCGACGAGTGCGACGTTGCGGATCGCGTCCGCGTGCGCGTGTGCCATCTGGCTCCTCTCTCCTCGCTGGACGACGGAACATAACGACCGCCGAGCCGCTTCGGGCCCGCGGGTGAGACGGGCCGTCGAGCCTCCGCGGGTCACAAGCCGCCCGGCTGCGGGCGCCAGCCGACGTCAGGCGCGCGGGTGGGCGCGCGCGTACTGACGCCGCAGCCGCCCGGGCTCGACGCGTGTGTAGATCTGCGTCGTGCTGATCGTGGCGTGGCCGAGCAGCTCTTGGATCACGCGCAGGTCGGCGCCGCCCTCGAGCAGGTGGGTGGCGAACGAATGGCGCAGGGCGTGCGGGGAAAGCCCGGTGGGGAAGTCGGGCGGCAGGCCCGCGCGGCGCGCCCAGCGCGCGAGCCGGCGGCGCACATCGGAGGTCGAGAGGCGCCGTCCCGACTTCGAGAGAAAGAGCGCCGGCTCGGGGCGCTCGGCCGGCGCCGCCAGCGCCGACCGACCGCGGTCGAGGTAGCGCTCGAGCGCCCGCCAGGCGGGCTCGCCCGCGGGGATGACGCGCGTGCGGCCGCCCTTGCCTGTCACGCGCAGCTCCTCGCCGTCGGGGTCGAGGTCCGCCACGTCGAGGTTCGTGAGCTCCTCGGCGCGCAGGCCGCCGGCGTAGGCGAGCTCGAGCAGCGCGCGGTCGCGCAATGCGAGCGGGTCGCCCGCCGGGATGCTCTCGACGAGCGCCGCCGCCTCCGCGGGCTTGAGCACGCGCGGCAGGTAGGCGTCGCGCTTGGGGCTCGCGACGAGATCCGCCGGGTTCGCCGGGACGGCCTCGCGCTCGAGCGCCCGCCGGTAGAACGAGCGGATCGCCGCGAGCTTGCGCGCCACCGTCGAGCGCGACGCCCCGCGCTCCGAGAGGACCGCCGCGTAGCGGCGCAAGTCGCGCGGGCCGAGGGTGACCGGATCGAGTTCGTGGCCCTGCGCCCAGCGCGCGAGACCCTCGACGTCGCGCCCGTAGGCGCGGCGAGTGTTCTCGGCCATCCCGAGCCGGACCAGCGTCGCGTCGAAGTCCCGCAGCGCGTCGGCCCACGTAGGCTCGAGGGTTATGTCGGTGTTCTTCGTCAACACGAGCGACGGCCGCGTGGCCTCCCGCCGTCAGCTCTCGGACGCGGGGCTCACCGACGCCTCGGAGCGGCCGGTGGCGCCGTGGCACCCGATCCAGGGGCCGAGTGACGCGTCCACGATGTGGTACGCGGTGCTCCGAAAGGTCGAGCGTGGGGTCTTCATCGGCACCCTCTGCGTTCGACACACCGGTCGCGAGGCCTCCCTCGAGCGCAGCGGATGGAGCGAGGTGCCGATCGAGCAGATCGGCGCTGGGCTGTAGGCCGGGGCGGCGCCGCGGGCGCGCCGGCGCCCGGCCTACTGGATGTAGATCGGCGTCTGGACCGGGACCTGGTCGTAGAGCTCGATCACCTCCGGGATCGCCATGCGGATGCACCCGTGCGAGGCCGAGGTGCCGAGCGAGGCGACGTCGTCGGTGCCGTGGATCCCGGCGCCGTCGTAGATCCCGAGCCAGCGCTCCTTGAGCGGGTTCTGCGCCGTGCCGCCGGGGATCACCTGTCCCGCCAGGCTCCCGCCCCACTCCGGCACGCTCCAGGCCGGGTCCACCGCCTTGTTCTGGACGTGGTAGAGGCCCGCGGGCGTCTCGAAGCCCACCGTGCCGACGGCGATGGAGTAGGTCTCCTGGAGCTTCAGGTCCTTGTAGAAGCGAAGCTCGTACGAGCTCCTGTCCACGGTGATGTAGTACGGGAACTCCTCGGCGAGCTCGCCCTCGGTCACGTCCGGCTTGACGGTGTCGAGGCTCGCCTTGACCTGCACGTTGCGGTCCGGGCTCTCGAGCTGGGCGACGACC
>JBPCPH010000184.1:0-9816 GCA_050999415.1 Thermoleophilaceae bacterium | reverse complement strand
CATCTGCTAACCTTCCGTAAGCTTTTGTTGGCGGAAGGGGCGCTTTCGGGTGCTCACCGTCGCGGCAGGTTTCCGCGCCGCGTCCGCGCTGGCGCCATGTGCTGCGACGCGCCCCCGGGAGAGGGTTGCGCGGCGAGCCAATGACCCAGAGCGGGACCGGCGACGTATCACCCAGCATCCGCCCCACCGCCGGTACGACGGAGAAAGGACCCCCAAACGAGCACCACGACTCTCAGCAAGCAGGGCGCGGCCCAGGCGCCCGACGCAACCACCGACTCCCTCGAGCTCTTCATGGCGAATGCGAGGCGGTATCCCCTGCTCACCGCGGCGGAGGAGATCGACCTCGCCCAGTCCATCGAGCGGGGTGACCTCGCGGCCAAGGAGCGGCTGATCAACTCGAACCTTCGCCTCGTGATCTCGCTGGCCCGCAAGTACCAGGGCTATGGGCTTCCGCTGACCGACCTCGTCCAGGAGGGCGTGCTGGGGCTCATCCGCGGGGTCGAGAAGTTCGACTGGCGCAGGGGGTACAAGTTCTCGACCTACGGGACGCTCTGGATTCGCCAGGCGCTTCAGCGCGGACTCGCGAACTCGGGCCGCACCGTGCGGCTTCCGGTCCACATCGACTCGAGGTCGCGCAAGATCGCCCGCACGGAGCGCGAGCTGGCCGCCAAGCTGGGACACGACCCGAGCCTCGACGAGATCGCCGCGGCGGTCGAGCTGTCGGTCGAGGAGGTCGAGCTGATCAGGTCCGTCGACCAGGCTCCGGCGAGCCTCGACAAGCCGGTTGGCGACTCCGACGACTCCGGCGCTCTGGGAGAGCTGATCGCGGGCGAGGGCCCGAGTCCCGAGAGCGAGGTGCTCGAGGCAGTCGAGGAGCGCGAGATCGAACATGCCCTCGTGAGGCTGCCGGACGACGAGCGCAAGGTCGTGCGCCTTCGCTTCGGGCTAGGCGGGGAGCAGCCCGCCGCCCTCTCAGAGGCCGGCCGCCGGCTCGGGATCTCGGGCGAGCGGGTGCGCCAGCTGGAGCAGCGCGCGCTCGAGCGCCTGGCCGACGACGAGGAGCTGCGCTCGCTTCGCGCGGCCGCCTGACGGTTCGCGGTCACGACGAGAACGCCACGGCCGCGGCCTAGGAGGAAGCGTCGCAGTCCGGCGGTCCGCCCGACGGCACCTCGCGCATCGCCTGCCGGCCCCGCGCTCGTCCATACTGAGGGCATGAGCCAGAGCGAACGGATGGACGACGCCGACTCGCGGGCGGCCGACGAGGAGCTCGGCGAGGGCGTCGGGCCCGCCCAGCCGATCGACCCCTCTCGACGGCAGCCGCGGCCGGACGACGTAGCCAGGGACACACCTCTCCCCCGCCCCGCCCTCGAAACATCGGACGCGCCCGCTTCGGCGGCGTCGCGTCGATCACCGCTGCAGCCGCCAGCCCGCCCGCCGTCGAGTCCGTCGCGTTCCGGCGCTCGACGCTCCCGTAGCGCCATCGGAGCGGTCGATCGCGTGCGCCGGACGGACTTTCCGGTGGTCCTGCGCGGCTATGACCGCGGCGCGGTGGACGCGTACGTGGCCGACGTGGCGCAGCTCGTGGCCGAGCTCGAGGCCACCCAGCTCCCGGAGACGGTCGTCGAGCGGGCGCTCGACGACGTCGGCGAGCAGACGAGCTCGATCTTAAAACGCGCCCACGAGGCCGCCGAGGAGATCGCCTCGCGGTCGCGCTCCCAGGCGGACGAACGACTCGACCGCGCCGAGCGCGACGCGGACCTGACTCGCCGCGAGGCCGAGGACCACGTTCGCCGGCTCGAGGCCGACATCCAGTCGATTTGGCAGGAGCGCCAGCGCCTGATCGACGACATCCGCCAGCACGCCGACGACGTGCTCGCGCTCGCCGACGACGCGATCGATCGCATTCCTCCGCCGGGCGGAAGCGGCGACGACGAACAGGCGGAGCCCCCTGCCTCCACGCCGAACGAGGCCGAGCAGACGCAGGCGCTCGCGCGGGACGACATCGTCGCAGAGCTGGGATCAGGCGAGCGCCCGGCACCCGACGAGGGGCCGCCGGCGGAGCTGGCGCCTGGTGCGGAGCCGTCCGCGCAGCCGGCGCCTGAGGCGTCCCCCGAGCAGCCGCACGCCGGGCCTCCGCCCGAGGACGAGGACACGGCCGAGCGCCCGCCCGCCGTCTAGAGCCCCTCTGCGAAACTCGAGACGTGGCCAAGCAGCGGCAGACCAA
Source organism: Thermoleophilaceae bacterium (assembly GCA_050999415.1). Lineage (GTDB taxonomy): Bacteria > Actinomycetota > Thermoleophilia > Solirubrobacterales > Thermoleophilaceae > CAWEHQ01. Next base: position 7,592 of record JBPCPH010000184.1, on the reverse strand, counting down.
GATGGTCCAGCAGATGGGCAGCCTGGGGGCGATGCAGCAGCTCGAGAGCCGCTCCGACGAGCAGCTGCTGTCCGAGACCAAGCACCGCGCCTCCGCCCGCGCGCTGCTCGGCGCCCGCGCCGCCGAGCGCTACGACCCGAGAGCCGCCCGCAAGTTCTTCAACGAGGCGCTGGCGGGAAGCCACCCGCGCGAGCGGCCCGCTCTGCGCCAGATGATGAAGGCCTCGCTCGCGCTCGCCGAGCGGCGTCCGGACGAGCTCAAGGAAGCGGTCCAGAAGCTCGGCCAGGAGCCGCCGTCCGCGCGACAGCTCTTCCTGCTGCGGGTCACCGGTTTGCTGATCCCGCCGACCGGCGCCGGCCTCGTACCGCGCGTGCGCGGCATCGTCCTGCTCCTGCTCCTGCTCGTGCTGCTCGTCGCGGTGGGCTACGGGCTGGCCGAGCTGATCTTCCTGCCGCTGGGCGGCATCGGCTTCGTCGGCGGGGTGCTGCTCGGCATGCTGATCGTGATCCTCGTCCTCGGCGTGCTGACGCTCATCGGGCGCAGGCGACAAAACCGCGCCCAGGCGGCCCGAGCGACCCCGAGCTAGTTGAGGGCCGCCGCTAGGCGCCGACGGTGCTCTCGCGCCAGCTCGTGGTCGGGCCCGAGCTCCGTGAAGATCGCGACCATGACGCGCCGCACGAGATCGCGCTGGTCGGGTGGCGAGGCGGGGATCGCCTGCTGAAGCGTCTCGAGCGCGCGAGCCTCGTCGCCCGCGTCCCAGGCATCGAAGGCGCCGGAGAGCAGCTCGCCGAAGACCGCGGCATCGCTGCCCTCGGGTCGGCTGTTGGCCGCGGCGAGACGCGCCCGCGCCGTCAGTCCCGCCGCCACGTAGTCGTGTTCGACGGCGGCGAGCACCGTCTGCGCCTCGCTCAACTCGCCGCGGCGCACGAGCAGCCGCCCGAGCGCGCGCGCAGCATCGGTGTGGCGGGGATCGAGCTCCACCGCGCGCCGTAGCGACGCCTCGTCGCCGGCCTGCGCGAGCCCGTCCGCCTCGGAGGGGACGAGGCGGTCGAAGAACGCTTCCACCTCGGCGGGCGGCAAGGCGCCGGTGAACTCGGCGGCGACGCGCCCGTCGCGGAACGCCTTGACGGCGGGAATCCCCTGGATGCCGAACGAGGCTGCGAGCGCCTGGTTGGCGTCGACGTCGACCTTCGCCAGCTCCACCTGCCCCTCGCGAGCCCGGGCGGCCGCCTCGAGGGCCGGCGTGAGCGCACGGCACGGCCCGCACCATGCCGCCCAGAAGTCGACGATCACCGGAACCTCGTGCGACCGGTCGAGGACCCGGGGCTGGAAGTCCTGCTCGGACACGTCGAAGACCATGCACCGAGGTTAGCCGCGGCCCCGAGGCGGTCGGGCGGCGCGCGTACGATGGCTCGTCGTGGTCCTCTCACCCCGCCTCGGCGGCTACGACAACCTCATCCTGGACCTCGACGGGTGCGTCTATGTCGGCGACGAGCCGACTCCGGGCGCCGTCGAGGCGATCGACGAGCTGCGCGCCGCCGGCAAGGGAGTCGCCTTCGTCACGAACAACCCTCGCCACTCGGGGGAGGACTACGTCCGTAGGTTGTGGCGCATGGGCATCCGGGCCTCGCTGGCCGACGTCGTGACCGTCGGAGGCGCGACCCAGCACCTCCTCGCCGAGACCCGACCCGGACGGACGGCCTTCGTGATCGGCACCGAGGCGATGCGAAAGCACGTCGGCGACGCCGGCCTTCGAGTCCTGAACGGCAGCGACACGGCGTCGCGAGCGGAGGTCGTGGTCGTGGGCGGCACCGAGGACCTCGTCTACGACGACCTCAAGCAGGCGTCGCTCGCCGTGCGCGCGGGGGCCGACTTCGTGGCAGCGGGCCGCGACTCGACCTACCCGACCCAGCAGGGGCTGTGGCCCGGCACGGGAGCGATTCTCGCGGCCGTCGAGTGCGCTTCGGGACGCAACGCGACGATCGTCGGCAAGCCCGAGCCTCGGCTGTTCGAGACCGCGATCGACCGGCTCGGGCCGGGCCGCACGCTGGTCGTCGGCGACCGCCTGGACGCGGACGTGGCGGCGGCGGCGCGACTACGCCTCGACGCGGCGCTGGTGTTGACCGGGGCGACGGACGCGGAGGAGGCCGCGGCCGCCGAGGACCCTGCGCCGGCGCTCGTGGCCGCGTCCCTCGCCGCCCTGGTGAGGGGTGCCGGCTGACACGGCGGGGCCGCAACCCCGTTCGTCACCGACATGGCCCGCAAGACCCACCACAAGCACTCCTCGCGCAAGAGCTACCGGCGCCTGCTCGACGGGCTCGCCGAGCTGGAAGGCGTCCACCGTGTCGCGACCGGCCGGGTGAAGCCGCGCATGGGCTCCGGCCGGCCCGTCGCGACGATCTCGAAGGTCCGCAGGACCGACAGCGGCCTGGCGATCACGATCAACGCCGAGGGGGCGATCGTCGACGCCTACGTTGTGACCGACCGCCCGGACGCGGTCTCGGCCGCGATCGCCGAGCGTGGCTGGACCTCCTCGTAGGACACGCCGAGCAGGGCCGCGGCGTCGGGACTGACCTCGAGTCCCGCCCGGGCGCCCGCGCGAAGCCCGTCCGCCGGGGCCACGCCCCGTACGTCGTGGAGGTGGGCGGCGCAGACGGCGGCCACGAAGTCCGTGCGCAGGTCGCCGTGCACCGCGATCGCGCCCGGCGCCCGCAGCTCGGAGCGGAGCAGGATCACCAGCTCGTCGAGCGCCTCGGCGGCCTCGGCGCACGAGGCGACCGGGACGTGGTGCCAGGCGAGCCCGGCGCGGTCGTAGTCGGCGAGGTTGTGGCGCGTGCGCATCGTCGACACGACGAGCCGCACGCCGCGGCGGCTCAGGTACGCGATCTCCTCGTCGCGTCGTGATGAGCGGTGCGTCCTTCCCCCTCCTCCGGGTCGCTCGAGCCCGCACAGCTTGCGCGGCCTTGCCCACCAGATCGTCTGCGGCTGCGTCATCTCTCTGCCTCCCGGCTCGCTTCTAGACTGTCTACGCCTTGAACCGACGGATCTCGCCCCTATGTGCCGGATATTCGGCTGCGTAGCCGCCGAGCCGGTCTCGATCCGGAACGAGCTGCTCCACGCGGAGAACCCGATGATCCGCCAGTCCCAGGAGCACGACTCCGGCTGGGGCATGGCCGTCTACCCGAACGTCGACTGCGCGCCGCCGCGCTGCGTGCGCTTTCCCGAGGCGGCCTACACGGACGGCGAATTCCAGCGCGCCACCGCCCTGCAGGGCCGGATCTTCAACGTGCACGTGCGCCGCGCCACGATGGGCGGCCTGACGATGCCCAACACCCACCCGTTCTGCCTCGGCGACTACTCGCTGAGCCACAACGGCACGATCCTCCACTTTCCGCGTCTGCTCGAGGAGGGCGTCCGCCCGCCCGCCGGCGACACGGACTCGGAGCACTTCTTCAACTTCCTGATGCGCGACGTCGACCCGGCGGACATCGTGGGCTCGCTCCGGCACGCCGTGACCGAGGTCATCGACCGCTCGGAGTTCTCGGGCCTCAACGTCCTGGTCTCGGAAGGGGAGCGCCTCTACGCCTACCGGCTCGGGATCTTCGAGCTCCACTGGCTGGCGCGTCCGGGGCAGCTGCTCGTGGCCTCCGAGAAGCTCACCGGTGAGGCCTGGCACTCGGTGGGGCAGGACGTCCTGCTGACGCTCGACCCCCAGGACCTTGAGCAGCCGCACGCGGAGCGGCTCGTCGGCGACGAGGTGGTCGCGCGCGCGACGATCGAGAAGTACGAGGAGGGCGCCGAGCTTCGCGGCGAGGCCCGCGGCACGTTTGCCGCCGAGCGCGCCGCCCGGCTCGCCGGCGTGGCCCGCGAGGGGTGACGCCGCGGCTGGCGCTCCTCCCCAACCCGGCCGCCGGCGGGGGACGGGCGGAGCGGATCCTGCCGGAGGTGCTCTCAGAGCTCGACGCGATCGGCATCGAGCGCCGTGTCGTGGCCGCCGCGACGCTCGCCGAGGCGCGCATCGAGGCCGGACGTGCGGCCGCGGCCGGCGAGGGCGTGGTGGCGATCGGCGGCGACGGGCTGGTTGGTCCGGTCGCCGGGGCCATGCGCGGGGCCACCGCCGCGCTCACGATCGTGCCGGCCGGCCGTGGCAATGACTTCGCGCGCGTCCTGCGCATCCCGCGCGAGCCCCGCGCCGCCGTCCGCCTGGCGGTCGAGGGCGAGGAGCGCCTGCTGGACGTCGGCGAGATCAACGGCTCCGCGTTCGTGGGAATTGCGAGCCTCGGCTTCGACTCCGACGCCAACCGGATCGCGAACGAGTCGAAGCTCGTGCGCGGCAACCTCGTCTACCTCTACGCGGCGCTCAGGGCGCTGGCCGGCTGGCGCCACGCGCGCTTCGAGGTCACGGTGGACGGCGAGCGCCACGACGTGACCGGCTACTCGGTCGCGGTTGCGAACTCGAAGGCCTACGGAGGTGGGATGTTCGTGGTGCCGCACGCCCAGCTCGACGATGGCCGCCTCGATGTGCTGCTCGTGGGCGAGAAGTCGAAGCTCAGGTTCCTGCGCGACATCCCGAAGGTCTTCCGGGGCACCCACGTCGAAGACCCCGCCGCACGCTTTCTGCGCGGGGAGCGGGTCGAGGTCGCGGCCGACCGCCCCTTCACGGTCTATGCCGACGGCGACCCGATCGCTGAGCTTCCGGCGCTCGTGACCGTGGCGCGCCGCTCGCTGCGGGTAATGACGCCGCCGCCGGCCGTTCCGGCCGCCGAGGCCGCCGCCGCATCGGCGCCGTGAGGTTTCGCCTCGAGGTCGCGCTCGCCCGCATCGCCCGCCGCCTGGCTCTACGGCTCGGGCGCAGCGGCGGGACCACCGCCCCCGGACGGATGTTGCTGCGTCTGGAGCCGCGCGCCCTCGAGCGCCTGGGACGACGGCTCGGGGACGGCGCGGCGGTGGTGTCGGCGACCAACGGGAAGACGACCACGGCCGGAATGCTCGCGAGCGTCCTCGAGCGGGCGGGCGAGCGGGTGGTGCACAACCGGGCGGGCTCGAACATGCACTGGGGAGTAGCCACCGCGCTGCTCGACGCCGGGCGCGCCTCGAGCGAGATCGGCCTGTTCGAGGTCGACGAGGCCTGGCTCGCCCCGGTCGCGCGCGCCCTCGACGCGCGGCTGTTCCTGCTCTCGAACCTCTTTCGCGACCAGCTCGACCGCTACGGGGAGCTCGACGAGGTGGCCGACCGCTGGGCCGAGCTGGTCGCCGAGCGCGACGGGCGCTCGCGGTTCGTGCTGAACGCCGACGACCCGCTGGTGGCCGATCTGGGCCGAGAGCGGGCCGGCGTCACCTACTTCGGGCTCGAGGACGACGGCCAGCGGCTTCCCGAGCTCCAGCACGCGGCGGACTCGAAGCGCTGTCGCAACTGCGGCGCGAGCTACCGCTACGAGGCGGTCTACCTCGGGCACCTGGGCCGTTATGCGTGCCCGCGGTGCGGCCGAGCTCGACCGCGGCCGGCGGTCGCCGCCGAGCGCGTGGAGCTGCGCGGAATGGAAGGCTCCGACGTGCTCGTCCGCACGCCGAGCGGCCGGCTTGAGGTCGCGCTCCCGCTCCCCGGCCTCTACAACGTCTACAACGCCCTCGGGGCGACGGCCGCGGCGCTCGAGCTGGGCGCCGGGCTGGACGACGTGAAGGCCGGCCTCGAGGGGATGGCGGCCGTGTTCGGGCGGGTGGAACGACTCCGGCTGGCCGGGACCGAGGTGGCGATCCTGCTCGTCAAGAACCCAGCCGGAGCGAACGAGGTGCTTCGCACCGTGCGGCTGGAGGAGGGTCCGCTGGACCTATGGATGGCCCTCAACGACGGGATCGCCGACGGACGCGACGTATCCTGGGTCTGGGACGCGGACTTCGAGGTGCTCGCCGGGCGTGCGCGGCGGGTGACCTGCTCGGGGACGCGGGCCGAGGAGATGGCCCTGCGCCTGAAGTACGCCGGCATCGACGCGCCGCTGGACGTGGACCGCGACCTCGGCCGCTCGCTCGACGCCGCCGTGGCGGCGGCCGGCGGCCGGCGGCTGTTCGCGCTTCCTACCTACACCGCCCTGCTCGAGCTGCGCGACCTGCTCGCGGATCGGGGCGCGGCGCCGCGGTGGTCTGTGTGAGGTCGCGGAGCGGCAGGGACGCACTGGTCACGGCCCCGGCGATCGACGAGGCCGTGGCGTGGCACGACGTCGAGTGCGCGGGCTACGCGGCCGACCTCGCGCTGTGGCGTGAGCTGGCCGCGAGCGCCGGCGGCGCCGTGCTCGAGATCGGCGCGGGCACGGGACGCGTTGCCCTCGATCTCGCCGGGCGCGGGCACGAAGTGAGCGCGCTGGACTCGGATCCTGCGCTCGTCGACGAGCTCGGTTCGCGGGCCCGTGGCCGCGGGCTGCGCGTCCGCGTCCACCGCGGTGATGCGCGCTCGTTCGCGCTCGGGCGCCGCTTCGCGCTGATCGTGGCACCGATGCAGGTCGTGCAGCTGCTTGGCGGCGACGCCGGACGGCGCTCGGCGCTCGGCGCGGCGCGACGCCATTTGGATGCGGGGGGCCAGCTCGCGCTCGCGCTCGCGGACCCGCTCGAGGGGCTTGCCGCGAACGCCGTCCTGCCTCCGCTCCCCGATGTGCGCGAGCTCGACGGCTGGGTCTATTCGAGTCGCCCCGTCGCGCTGCGCCGCGAGCAGGGTGCGATCGCGATCGACCGCATCCGCGAGTGCGTGTCGCCGACCGGCGAGCTGCGCGCGTCGGCGGTGACGGTCCGGCTCGACGTCGTGGACGCCGATGGCCTGGCGAGGCTGGCCACGGAGACCGGATTCCACGAGCAGGAGCGTCGACCGGTTCCCGCAACCGACGCGTACGTCGGGAGCGAGGTCCTCGTGCTGGAGGCTGCATGACCCCCTCCCCCCCGCTGCGGGTCCTCGCCCTCTACCCGGAGCTGATGAACATCTACGCCGACCGCGGGAACCTGTCGGTGCTGCGCGCGCGGTGCGAGTGGCGCGGCCTCGGGTTCGAGCTCGCAGCGTCCTCGATCGGCGAGTCGTTCGAGCCGGCGGCGCACGACCTGCTCTATATGGGCGGCGGGCAGGACCGCGACCAGGTCGCGGTGGCGCGGGACATGGTCGAGACCAAGCGCGACCCACTTCACGCCGCGGCCGAACGTGACGCCGTCGTGCTCGCCGTCTGCGGCGGCTACCAGCTGCTGGGCGGGAGCTACCGCCTCGGCGACGAGGAGATTCCGGGGGTCGGGCTCGTCGACCTCGAGACGGTCCGCGGCGAGGGGGAGCGCCTGATCGGCAACTGCGCGATCGAGGCCGACCTCGGCACCGGCCCGCGGGTGATCGCGGGCTTCGAGAACCACGCCGGCCGCACCTCCCCCTTCCCCCCCCCCGAGCCGCTCGGGCGCGTGATCAGGGGCCACGGCAACAACGGCGACGACGGCACCGAGGGCGTCCGCCGTCGCAACGTGATCGGCACCTACCTCCATGGGCCGCTGCTGCCGAAGAACGTCTGGCTGGCGGACCGGCTGATCGAGCTCGCGCTCGGAGTCGAGCTCGGGCCGCTCGACGACGCGAT
>JBPCPH010000120.1:0-2908 GCA_050999415.1 Thermoleophilaceae bacterium | reverse complement strand
GACGGCGGCTCGGTGCCGGTGATCCTCTAGCCCAGCCCCTTCTCGCGCAGCTCCGCGAGCGCCTTCTCCGATTTCTCGAGCCCGTCGAGACGCATCCCCCTCAGCACGGCGTCGGTCTTCGAGAACTGGATCTCGCCGTACTCGACGACCTGGAAGTGGTTGCCCCACGGGTCACGGAAGTCGAGCCCGCGGCCCGGGAGGATCTCGGCGCCGGCCTCCTCGAGCGCACGCCCTGCGGCCTCCTTGTCGTCCACCACCAGCCCGATGTGCCGGTCGGCGTCCGGCGGCTGCGAGCGTCCCTCGGAGACGGCGAGGAACTGGTCCCCCATGTCGAGGAAGGCCATCCCCGAGATCCGCCCGCGCAGCTCGAACTCGAAGACGCGCCCGTAGAAGTCGAGCGCCTGGTCGAGGTCCTCGACCTCGACCGCCACGTGGTTCATGCCGACGAGCCGCGGGCGGGGAGCCATCGCCGGCAATGATCGCATCCGGCTCGCCGGTACGGTCCCGTGCGTGACCCGCAACGCCGACCTTCGACGCGTCCTGATGGCGCTGCTCTTCTACCCGCGCGGCGGGTCGTCGCAGGTGGTCCGCTACCTGGCGCGCGCGCTTCCGGCCGTCGGCTGGGAGGCGGGCATCGTCGCCGGGTCGCTTGGTCCGCCGGGCAAGGCCTCGAACGCCGGCACCTTCTTCGCCGGCCTCGACGTGCGCGCGCTCGATTACACGTCCTCGCTGGAGGCGCCCGACCCGCTCGCGGCCGACCCGCCGTTCCACCCGTCGTTCGAGGATCGCAAGGGCGCGCCCGACCGCGTGTTCGCCCGCGTGGGCGACGCGGACTACGAGCGCCTCGTCGCGACCTGGGCGCGCGAGCTCGAGCGCGCCGGCGCGGCCTCTGCCGACGTCCTCCACGCCCACCACCTGACCCCGATCAACGAGGCCTGCCACCGCGCCTTCCCCGACGTGCCCGTGGTGGGCCACCTCCACGGCACGGAGCTGCTGATGCTGAGCGCGATCGACCAGGGCCCGCCGCCGGGGTGGGAGCACGCCCACGCCTGGGCGGAGCGGATGCGTCGCTGGGCCGGTCGGTGCGAGCGGCTCCTCGTGCTCTCGCCCGACGCGGTCAAGCGCGTGCCGGATCTGGTCGGGGTCGAGCCCGAGCGCGTCGCCTGGTCCCCCAATGGCTTCGACCCCGGCGCCTTCGACCGCCGCCCGCTGCGCGGCGAGGAGCGCGTGGCCCTGTGGCGCCGGTGGCTGGTCGAGGATCCGCGCGGCTGGGACGAGTCCGGCGAGGAGGGGAGCGTCCGATACGGCTCCGACGATCTGGACGCCTTCCGCGAGGGACCGGTGCTCGCGTACAGCGGGCGCTACACCGAGGTCAAGCGGCTGCCGCTCCTGATCCGCGCCTACGCCGGCGTTCGCGATCGCTTCCGGCGCCGCTCACCGCTCGTCCTCCTGGGCGGCTACCCCGGGGAGTGGGAGGGCGAGCACCCGCTGTCGGTGATCCGCTCGACCGGAGTGCGAGACGTCTTCCTCGCCGGCTGGCGCGGGCACGACGACCTGCCGGACGGCCTCAACGCCGCCGACGTCACGGTGCTGCCGTCGGTCCGCGAGCAGTTCGGGCAGGTGCTGGTGGAGGGGATGGCCTGCGGGTTGCCCGCGATCGCGGTGGATGCCCACGGCCCGGCCACGATCGTCGACGACGGCGAGACCGGCTGGCTCGTGCCGCCCGACGACGAACGCGCTATGGGCGAGGCGCTCGTCGCGGCGGTCAACGACGACGCGGAGCGCTCCCGGCGCGGCAGGGCGGCATACGACGCCGCCTGGGCGCGCTACTCCTGGCCGGCGCTCGCCGAGGGTGTGGCAAGCGTCTATGAGGAGGCGCGCGCCGCGCGGGCGGGCGGCCTATAGCCCGCCCCATCGCCGCCGCTCTCCCGCCACACCGAGCGCCCCGCATCGTTGTTCCTTCGAGAAGTGGTCAGTTCGGATGAGCAGCCTTGCTGACCATTTCAGAAGGTAATCGCGATGGGCGACAGCTCGCGGAGGGGCGGCACGTAGCGGCGGCCCCCGCCGGAGTCCTTCCGATCGTCCTCCTATCGTGGCCCGTGTGAGCGCGATCTCCTACACCGTGCGCCGCTCCGATCGGGCCCGCAACGCCCGCATCGTCATCACCGGCGACGGCGTGGAGCTCGTGGTTCCGCGGCGGATGGCGCTGCGCCACGCCGAGCCCCTGATACACGAGAAGCGCCCCTGGATCGAGCGGACGCTCAGGCGCATGCGCGAGGCCCAGCGCGTGGTGCCGCCGCCGCGCCTGGAGGATGGCGGGACCGTGCCCTACCTGGGACGCGAGCTGCGGCTGCGCGTGAAGGTGGAGCCGGGCCGGCGGCGACCGCACGTGGCCCGCCGCGGGGACATCGTGGTGGTCAAGCTCGGGCAGGCGGGCGCCGAGCACCTGCACTCAGCGCTGGAGCGGTGGTATCGAAAGCGCGCGAAGATCGAGGTCGCGGACCGCCTGAATGCGGCGGTCGCGCGCGCCGGGACCGACTACCGGCATCTGTCGATCAGAAGCCAGCGAACGCGCTGGGCGAGCTGCTCGTCCTCCGGCTCGATGAGCTTCAACTGGCGGCTCCTCCTGGCCCCCGAGCGGATCCTCGAGTACGTGATCGAGCACGAGGTGGCCCATCTCTCGGTGCTCGACCACTCGCCGCGCTTCTGGCGTCTGCTGGCGCAGCGCTTTCCGCGCTACCGCGAGCATGAGCGCTGGCTCAAGCGGCACGGCCCCGCGCTGCGCCTCTAACGGCGCCCGCGCCCGTCTGATACTCCTAGTCGGCATGCCGCTCATGCCCGACACCAAGACCCACTACTGGCGGGAGGCGGGGCTCGCCGGCCAGATCGATGCCGGCAAGACCAGGCG
>JBPCPH010000098.1:0-10544 GCA_050999415.1 Thermoleophilaceae bacterium | reverse complement strand
CTATCCTCCCGTCCTCGAGGCAAGCTACCTCCGTCCGCGGCGACGCGGCCCTGCCCGGCGCACGTCCGGGTCCGCGCAACCGCCCGAGCGGAGCGAAACCGAACAAGGGAGCGTCACGTGGCTCATGAGGTGAGCATCAAGGGCCTGCTGGAGGCCGGGGTCCACTTCGGCCATCAGACGGGTCGCTGGAACCCGCGGATGCGGCGCTACATCTTCGGTGAGCGCGGCGGCATCCACATCATCGACCTGCAGAAGACCGCCGTCCTGCTCGGCCAGGCGCAGGAGTACGCCGCGGAGCTGGCGGGGCGCGGCGGGACGCTCCTGTTCGTCGGCACCAAGAAGCAGGCCCGCGATGCGGTCAAGGACGCCGCCGAGCGCGCCGGCATGCCCTATGTCAACCAGCGCTGGCTCGGCGGGCTGCTGACGAACTTCCAGACGATCTCGAAGCGCATCAGGCGCCTGCACGAGCTGACGGAGTGGACGGCGAGCGGCACGCTCGAGCTCCTTCCCACCCGGGAGCGGCTCGCGGCCGAGAGCGAGCGCGACAAGCTCGAGATGAACCTCGGCGGCGTCCGCGACATGGAGCGCGTTCCCGATGCCGTGTTCATCGTGGACCTGAAGACCGAGACGATCGCGCTCCGCGAGGCTGAGCGCCTCGGCATCCCGATCATGGGGCTCGTGGACTCGAACTGCGATCCCGCGCCGCTGCTCTACCCGATCCCCGGCAACGACGACGCGATCCGCTCCTGCAAGATCGTCGTCGACGCGATCGGCGACGTCGCGGCGGAGCGCGCCTCGCAGTTCCGGCGGGAGGAGGAGCAGGCGCGCCGCGAGGCCGAGGAGCAGGCACGGAGGGAGGCCGAGGAGCAGGCACGGCGCGAGGCCGAGGAGCAGGCACGGCGCGAGGCGGCCGAGAGCGAAGGCGCGGGAGCACCCCAGGGCGAGGCGCCCGGCGCGAGCCAGGAGGTCAGCCGATGAGCACGACCGTGACGGCGAGCGACGTCAAGTCGCTGCGCGAGCGCACGGGGGCGGGGATGATGGACTGCAAGGCGGCGCTCCAGGAGGCCGACGGCGATTTCGACAAAGCCGTCGAGATCCTGCGCGTAAAGGGTCAGGCGCAGGCGGCCAAGCGCGGCGAGCGCGCCGCCTCCGAGGGGGCGATCGAGAGCTACGTCCACGCCACGTCGCGGATCGGCGTGCTGGTGGAGGTGGACTGCGAGACCGACTTCGTGGCGCGCAACGACGACTTCCGCGCCTTCGCGCGCGAGGTCGCGCTGCACATCGCCGCTGCGGCCCCCCGCTACGTGGCCGAGACCGACGTCCCGGAGGCCGAGCGTGAGGCTGAGCTCCGCGTCTACGAGGAGCAGGCCGCCGACAAGCCCGAGCATGTTCGCCCGCGGGTCGCGGAAGGGCTCTTCAGGAAGTGGCTCGAAGGGGTGGTCCTGCTGAACCAGGTGCACGTCAACGAGGACCGTCACGAGGGCAAGACGATCGAGGAGCTTAGGGCGGCGGCGGCGGCGAAGACGGGGGAGAACGTCGTGATCCGGCGCTTCGCGCGCTTCGCCGTCGGGGAGGGATAGCTCGGGAATGGACGCTGCCCGGCGCGAGCCGGAGGCCGTGCCGGCAGCCGGCCGGCAGCCGGTCTTCCGGCGCATCCTGCTGAAGCTGTCCGGGGAGGCGCTGCTCGGCGACCGCGAGCACGGCGCCGACCCCGAGCGAATCACGGCGATCGCGACGCAGGTCCAGGCGCTCTCAGAGCGCGGCGTCGAGGCCGCGATCGTGGTCGGCGGCGGAAACATCTACCGCGGCCTCGCCGGCGCCGCCGGCGGGATGGACCGCGCGACCGGCGACTACATGGGAATGCTCGCGACCGTCCTGAACGCCCTGGCGCTCCAAGACGCGCTCGAGAAGCTGGGCGCAGACACGCGCGTGCAGTCCGCGATCACAATCTCGGAGGTCGCCGAGCCCTACATCCGCCGCCGCGCCATCCGCCACCTCGAGAAGGGCCGCGTCGTGATCTTCGCCGCCGGCACCGGAAACCCGTTCTTCACGACCGACACCGCGGCCGCCCTGCGCGCGCTCGAGATCCACGCCGAGGTGATCCTGATGGCCAAGAACGGCGTGGAGGGAGTCTTCGACGCCGACCCCGCCCAGACCCCCGACGCGCGCTTCCTCCCCGCGGTCACCCACCGGGAGGCGATCGAGCGGAGACTTCAGGTGATGGACTCCACGGCGCTCTCGCTCTGCATGGACAACGAGGTGCCGATCCACGTGTTCAACATGGATGACGAGCGCAATATCGACCGGATAGTCTGCGGCGAGCGCGTCGGGACCGTTGTCTCCACCTGACGGCGCTCGGGGGAGAGGCCGTTGATCGACGAGCTCTTGCAGGACGCGGGCGAGCGCATGGCGAAGACGGTCGGGGCGACGCGCAGCGAATTCGCCACCGTGCGAACCGGGCGCGCCTCGCCGCATCTGCTGGACCGCATCGAGGTCGATTACTACGGCGCCAGCACGGCGCTTCGCCAGCTCGCGAACATCTCCGCCTCGGAGGCCAGACTCTTGACGATCACCCCCTATGACAAGTCCTCGATCAAGGCGATCGAGCGGGCCATCCTCGAGTCCGACGTCGGCCTTACGCCGTCGAACGACGGGAACGTGGTCCGCATCCAGATCCCAGAGCTGACCGAGGAACGCCGCCGCGAGCTCGTCAAGGTCGTCCGCGGCGTGGCCGAGAACGGCCGCGTCTCCGTGCGCAACATCCGTCGCGAGTGCATGCACGACCTCAAGGAGCTGAAGCAGGAAGGCGAGACGGGGTCGGACGAGGAGCACCGCGCGGAGTCCGAGCTGCAGAGGTTGACCGACGCGCGCATCAAGGAGATCGACGACGTCCTCGCGGGCAAGGAGGAAGAGATCCTCGAGGTCTGATGGCCGCCCCCGCGCCTCCAATCCTTCGCGGGACGGTCCGCTGAGCCGGTCACGCCGTGCCCGCTGATCGCGTGGCGATCATCATGGACGGGAACGCTCGCTGGGCGCGCGAGCGCGGCGTCCCGGTGCTTGCCGGGCACCGCCGCGGGGCCGACGCGCTCAAGCGGACCGTCCGCGCCGCGGTCGCGCTCGGCGTCCGCGAGCTGACCGTGTACGCGTTCTCGACCGAGAACTGGACGCGGCCGCGCGCCGAGGTCGATGGGCTGATGAGCATGTTCGCCGACCTGATCGCCTCGGAGACGACGGAGCTCGACGAGGAGGGCGTGCGCATGCGCTTCGTCGGCAGGCGTGAGGAGGTCTCCGAGCAGCTCCAGGAACGGATGCGATGGGCGGAGCGGGAAACCGTCGACAACGAGCGTATGACGCTGTTCATCGCCTTCAACTACGGCGGGCGCGCGGAGATCCTTGACGCGGCGCAGAGGTTCGACGGCGGCGACGAGGCGGACTTCCGCCGCCTGCTGTACGCACCGGAGATGGGCGACCCCGACCTGCTGATCCGGACGAGCGGCGAGCACCGGCTCTCGAACTTCCTCCTGTGGCAGAGCGCCTACGCGGAGCTCGTCTTCTCCGAGGCGCTCTGGCCGGACTTCGACCGCGAGCACCTGGCGTCCGCGCTCGAGGAGTTCGACGCCCGCCGCCGGCGCTTCGGGGCGCGGTAGTGCCGCCTCGCCGCGGTCGCGGGCGGTCGAGCCGCGGGCGGCGCGGCAGCGGGTCACGCGAGGAGCGTTTCCCGCGTCTGGTCGGCGAGGGCTACGCGCGCGAGCGAGCGGCCGAGTCGCGCGCGCAGCGCGAGCGCCGCCGGGAGGACCGCTACGGCTCTCGTCGCGAGCGATCGGAGACCGGCCCCCGCGTGGCTGCGGCGATCCCGGCTATCGCCTTCGCGATCGCGATCGTCGCGCTCGGCGGCCCGTGGTTCGCGGCCGGGCTGTTCGGGCTCGGCGTCCTGGCGATGCACGAGCTCTACGGACTCATGCGGCGCTCGCGGCCGATCGACCTGGCCGGATTCCTCGTGCTCGGCGCCCTGCTCGTGGCGGCGCTCGTCGGCGGCCGCGAGGCGATGCTCGCGTGCCTCGTCGCGGCGCTCCCGGTGACCTTCGCCCTCGCGCTCGCCCGCCGCGGGCGCGAGAATGTGGCCTGGGGGATCGCGACGACGATCTTCGGGATCCTCTGGATCGGGGTCGCGCTGGCGCACGGCGTGCTGCTGCGCGAGCTCGATCATGGCGGCGCGCTGGTGGCCGACGTCATGATCGGGACCTTCATCGGCGATACCTGCGCGTACTTCGGCGGCCGCGCCTGGGGCCGCCGGCTGCTCGCGCCGAGCATCTCGCCGAACAAGACCGTCGAGGGGCTGCTGGCGGGGGTCGTCGGCGGGACGCTCGCCTTCTGGGGCTTCGCGGTGGCCTACCAGGACTTCTTCGCGGCCGGCGACGCGCTCTTGATCGGCCTCTGCGTGGCGCTCGCCAGCCCGCTCGGCGACCTGTTCGAGTCGCTCGTCAAACGTGACCTCGAGGCCAAGGACACCGGTCGCTTCTTCGGCGCCCACGGCGGCGTGCTCGACCGGCTGGACGGGGTGCTGTTCAGCGCGGTCGTGGGCTACTACGCCAGCCTGGCGGTGCTCTGAGCAACCGCAGGGCGCTACAGGCCCTGCGTGAACTCGACGACTCCCCCGGATGCCTCCTGCACGCAGCTGAGGCGGCCGGAGGCCTCGTCGGGCACCGGCTTGCAGGCGAAGCCGGGTGGGCCGGTGCCGGGGAAGCCCGAGGCGCCCCACGCCTCGAGCGCGACCGCCGCGTCCTCGCAGGTGATGCCGTTCGCCTCGACGTCGAAGAGCCCGTTCCCGCTGTCCGGGGTGATGACCAAGTCCGGGCACGGCAGGGGACCGGTCTCGGCGTCCTCGGCGAGCGCTTCCTCCTGCGCCTCCTCGGGCGAGCCGTCCTCCGCACCATCCCCGGGGTCCTCGCTGGCGCCGTCGGGCGCCGTCTCGGGCGGCGGCTGCGCGGTCGAGGGCTCGCCGGACGCGGCGGGCGGCGGCGTCTGCTCGGCCTCGGTGCTCGCGGGCTCCTCGTCGCCACCGCCACAGCCGGCCGGCGCGAGTGCGGCAGCTGCGGCCAGTGCGGCGAGCGGGGCGGCCAGCCGTGCTCGCGGGCGTGCGCGAGCTTCCGATCTCGGCATCGGCTCACCTTAGCCAAGCCCCAGGCCGCAGCAGGCGGTCGGCGCACCATCGAGAGGGGCAGTTCGGGTGATGACGTCCGAGCGTGGAGGAGGAGCGGTGACCCAGCTGTCACGCCGGCGTGTCGAACGCCCGGCACTCGCAACACCCTCGTCACACCGTCTTTGACCTGGGCCCCTTCGAGCACCACATGGATGCACGATAGGGCCCAGGTCGCAGCGCCAGCGACCGCATCGACACCTGTGCAACGGAACGCACGCAACCAGCGCACGAGAGTGCTGGGGCCGCGGCGATGGCGCCCTCGCGGGGATGGCCACGGCGACGTCGCCCCGAGCTGCGGGCGACGGCGTCCCGAGCGGGCGGCGCCGCGACACGCTCCCGCGGAGGTCGCGCGGGGCGTCCGCAGGGGCGAGCCGGCCCCCTCCTAGACTTAGCCGCGCATGCGAAAGGTGCTGATCCTCGGCTCCACCGGCTCGATCGGGACGCAGGCGCTTGAGGTCGTAGCCGCGAGCGATGACCTCGAGGTGGCGGGGCTCGCCGCGGACCGCAGCGTGGAGCCGCTGCTCGACCAGGCGTCTCGACACGGCGTCAGCCGCTTGGCGCTGGCCGACCCCGACGCGGCGGCGCGCGCCGCGGAGCTGCGTGACGACGGCGAAGTGCTCGGAGGCGCCGAGGGCCTCGTCGGGCTGATCACCGAGACCGACTGCGACCTCGTGCTGAACGCGCTGGTGGGCTCCGCCGGGCTCGGGCCCACCATCGCTGCGCTCGGCGAGGGAATCGACCTCGCGCTCGCCAACAAGGAGAGCCTTGTAGTGGGAGGCGAGCTCGTGATGGCGCTCGCCGAGGCCACCGGCGCCCAGGTGATCCCCGTCGACTCCGAGCACTCGGCCCTCTACCAGCTGATCGCCTCGGAGCGCCCCGGCACGATCGACCGCCTCGTCCTGACCGCGTCGGGCGGGCCGTTTCGCGGTCGCTCGCGGCCGGAGCTCGCCGACGTGACCCCCGACGACGCGCTCGCCCACCCGACCTGGAACATGGGCGAGAAAAACACGATCGACTCCGCGACGCTGATGAACAAGGGGCTCGAGCTGATCGAGGCCCACCATCTGTTCGGCGTCCCCTACGACAGCATCGACGTGCTGGTGCATCCGCAGTCGATTGTCCACGCGCTCGTGCACTTGAACGACGGAGCGTCGCTCGCGCATCTCGGCCTCCCCGACATGCGCGTGCCGATCTCCTACGCCCTTCACCACCCCCAGCGTTCGGACGTGCCGCTCGACACCCTCGACCTCGCCTCGATCGGCCGACTCACCTTCGAGCCGCCGGACGAAGAGACCTTCGCGTGCCTGCGTCTGGCTCGCGAGGCCGCACGCGCCGGCGGCACCGCTCCGTGCGCCCTGAACGCCGCGAACGAGGTCGCGGTTGCGGCGTTCCTCGCGGGGCGCCTTTCGTTCACCGGCATTCCCGAGCTGATCGAGCGCGTGCTCGAGGAAACATCCTTCGCGGCGGTCGGGCACTTCGCAGACCTCTACCGGGCCGACGCGGCCGCCCGCGAGCGAGCGGCCGAGCTGGTCGAGACGGTGACCGTATGAGCGCCGTGCTCGCCGCCCTCGGCTTCATGGCGCTGATCGTGCTGCACGAGCTCGGCCACTTCGTCGCGGCGAAGGCGGTCGGCATGCGCGTGGAGCGCTTCTCGCTCTTCTTCCCGCCGCTGCTCCTGCGCAAGAAGGTCGGCGAGACCGAGTACGCGCTCGGCGCGATACCGCTCGGGGGCTACGTGAAGATCAGCGGCATGAACCCGGACGAGCAGCTCCCGGACGACGTGCGTACGCGCGCCTACTACTCGCAGCCGGTGTGGAAGCGCATCGTGGTGATCGCCGCGGGACCGGCCGTGAACCTGGTGCTCGCGCTGGTGCTGCTGGTCGTCTTTTTGTGGCTGATCGGCCCGCGTGAGGCGACCGACCGCGTCGGGGCGCTCGAGCCCACCCTGCCGGCGGCCGGCGTCCTCGAGCCGGGCGACCGGCTGCTGGCCGTGGACGGCGAGCGCGGCGACCCGATCGACCTCTCGGAGGCGATCGCCGACCACACCTGCAAGCAGCAACCGCCGGAGGAGGGCTGCGAGGCCGCCACGCCGGCGATGCTGACGATCGCGCGCGACGGCGAGCCGCTCGCTCTGTGGATCACGCCGGTGTACGACCCGATCGAGGAGCGGACCCGCGTGGGCTTTCGCTACGCCGAGGGGCCGCGTAGTCCGTTCTCGTTCGGCGAGTCGCTGGATCTCGCGCTCGAGCAGTTCTGGGTCGTGACCCGCGAGACCGTGAAGCTGCCGCTCTACCTGCTCGACGCGGAGCGACGGGACGAGATCGCGGGCGTCGTCGGCTCGTACGAGATCACGCGCCTCGAGATCTCCGACGACCTCGAGAACGGCGTGCGGATCCTCGCGTTCATCTCGCTCGCGCTCGCGATCATCAACCTGTTCCCGTTCCTGCCGCTCGACGGCGGGCACATCTTCTGGGCGGTGGTCGAGAAGATCCGCCGCAAGCCGGTCTCCTACGCGACGATGGAGCGGGCCGGGGTGGTCGGGTTCATGCTCGTGATGGTGCTGTTCCTGATCGGCTTCACGAACGACATCGGCCGCCTCACAGGCGAGGGCTTCGACAGCATCCGCTGACGTGCACGACCCGTTCTCCGGGGGGTCGAGACGTGCGATAGTGCGCGCAGCGCGGGCGGACCGGCCGCCCCGGAGCGAGCGATCGAGGGGGAGCGAGCGATGGAGTCGAGCACCGCCACGCAGGGTGAGCGTCGCGAGGAGCGCGCGCTCGCGCAGGACACGGTCTGCGGCGCGTTCCAGGCCACCGCCGCGGACCACTCCGACCGCGTGGCGATCAGGACCAAGGGCGACGATTTCAGCATCACCTGGGGCGAGTACGCGCAGCGCGTGCGCGCCGCCGCCGCCGGGCTCGCCGGGCTCGGGCTGGCGCGCGGCGAGGCGATGGCGATCATGCTCACGAACCGGCCCGAGTTCCACGTGGTGGACGCGGCGGCGATGCACATCGGCGCCACGCCTTTCTCCGTCTACAACACCTACTCGCCCGAGCAGATCGAGTACCTCGTCGAGGACTCGCAGAGCCGCGTGCTCGTAACCGAGAAGGCGTTCCTCGACCGCATCCAGGCGGTCAACCAGCGCTGCGGCGTCGTGGACCACATCGTCGTCGTGGACGGCGAGGGCGGCGGCGCGGAGGGCAACGGAACGCTGTCGCTCGCGGAGCTCCCCGAGCAGGCCGAGGTCGGCTTCGACTTCGACGCTGCATGGCGGGCGGTCGAGCCCGACGACATCCTCACGTTGATCTACACGTCGGGCACCACCGGGCCGCCGAAGGGCGTCGAGATCATGCACCGCAACTTCATGACGGCCGCCCGATCCTTCGACCAGATCATCCGGTTCCCGGCCGGCTCGCGGGTGGTCTCCTACCTGCCGATGGCGCACATCGCCGAGCGCGCCTGCAGCCACTACCTGCCGGAAGCGTTCGGCTTCACGGTCACCTGCTGCCCCGACCCGCGCCAGGTCGTCGCCTACCTGCCGGAGGTGCGGCCGAACTGGTTCTTCGCGGTCCCGCGAATCTGGGAGAAGGCGAAGGCCGCGCTCGAGGCCGGCATGGCGGCCGAGGAGGACGAGCAGCGAAAGCAGGCCACGACCTGGGCGCTCGACGTCGGCATGCGTAGGGTGCGCGCCGAGCAGGCCGGCGAGGAGCTGTCCGAAGAGCTGCGCGCCGAGCACGAGAAGGCGGACTCGCTGGTGCTCTCGAAGATCCGTGAGCGGCTCGGCCTGAACGAGGCGCAGTCCGTGAACGTGGGCGCTGCGCCCACGCCGCCCGAGGTGATCGAGTTCTTCCACGCGATCGGGATCCCGCTCGGCGAGCTGTGGGGGATGTCCGAGACCTGTGGCGCAGGCACCTGCAACCGCCCCGACCACGTCAAGATCGGCACCGTCGGGCCGCCCGCGCCCGAGGTGGAGGTGAAGCTCGCCGAGGACGGGGAGGTGCTGGTCAAGAGCGGCGTGGTGATGCGCGGCTATCGCAACCAGCCCGACAAGACGGCCGAGGCGATCGACTCCGACGGGTGGCTGCACACCGGCGACATCGGAGAGTTCGACGACGACGGCTTCCTGCGCATCGTCGACCGCAAGAAGGAGCTGATCATCAACGCCGCGGGCAAGAACATGTCGCCGGCGAACATCGAGGCCAAGGCGAAGACGTCGAGCCCGCTGATCGGGCAGGTCGCGGCCATCGGCGACCGCAGGTCCTACATCACGGCGCTGATCACGCTCGACCCCGACGTCGCCCCGGGCTTCGCCAATAAGAACGGGATCGAGGACGACTCGTTCGCTGCGCTCGCGGAGGAGGAGGCGGTGGTCGAGGAGGTGCAGCGCGGCATTGACGCCGCCAACGAGGATCTCGCCCGCGTGGAGCAGATCAAGCGGTTCAAGGTCCTGCCGACCGACTGGGAGCCTGGCGGCGAGGAGCTGACGCCGACGATGAAGCTGAAGCGCAAGCCGATCGCGGAGAAGTACGCCGACGAGATCGAGGCGCTGTACGCCGGGTAGGTGCGGCGGCGCTCGTCGCTACTGGGCGACGCTGCGGCGGCTGGGCCCGCACCCACGGGCTCGGTGCCCGCTCGCGAGGCCGAACCTCCCGTGCCTGCGCCCCGAGCCGCAGGACGCGATGCCGATGCCCCACCCGAGCAGCGGCCAGATCGGCCAGAAGTAGCCGGCGCCGGACGTCGCCCACACGGCAATCAGCAGGAGGTTGACGATCACGAAAGCGCCGACCTCGCCGCGCAGGACGGTCCGCAGCGGCCGCCGCTCGCGCGCCGGCGTCGGCTCGATAACGGGGAGGTCGCTAGTGAGCGCCGCGAGCTCGGAGCGCGTGGCCGCCGAGTAGGCGCGCCCCACGCGCTCGGCCAGCTCGTCCGTGTCGAGGCGGCCTTCCGCCGCGTGATCGCGCAGGAGCGTGGCCGCGCGCTCGCGCTCGGCGTCGGAGGCGCGGACGCGGGAGGCGCGTTGGTCCGACGCGCGGACGTCGGAGGGGAGGGGGTTGGTCGGCTCGTCGCTCATCGCAGGCTCCTCGGCGGGGTCTGGTCGCTCCGCACCATACCATCCGATTCGGAGTATTGCAACGCGGACTCCGTGGGCGCAAGCGGGCCGCCGGCCACCGCCCAGCAGTCGGACGCCGGGCTCGCCGGCCGAGGTCGATGTCCTTCTCGCAGATGGGCATCGAACAAGTCTCACGCAATGACCATTCCACGAAGGAGACATGCCTGCGCCCGGCGGGGCGGCGGAGGCGCGGACCGGCGGAGGCGCGGACCGGCGGAGGCGGTCGCGGCGCCC
>JBPCPH010000013.1:0-4071 GCA_050999415.1 Thermoleophilaceae bacterium | reverse complement strand
CGCAGAGAGTCAGCACGACTTGGAACCCCTGGCCGGGCGGCGGCGAAAAAATTCCGCCCGGGGCGAAAAATTCCGCCCGGATATGCGTGGGGCGACGAAAGGAGGCGCAGTTCGCCGCCTCCCCGAGGGTGTCCGGGACTCCGTTCGCCGCTCGAGACCGCGCCTCTGTTCTAGCGGGGGCTAAAACCGTGAGCGGTCGTGCCGGCCGCGGGTCAAATGCAGACCGCGTCGCCGCGCATTCCGCTGAGGGTTTCGAGCGGTTGCCCGGTCGGAGCTTCAGTTCCTGGAGCGTCTGAAGCAGCCGTACGTCCGCACGGTCTCTTTCGTCGCTCGGTGGACGCGGCCCACCGCGAGCCGAAGGCAACGAGCGCCCGGTCAATCCCGTAAGTAGAACTAGCTCGTGACCCCCGAGCAACACCAGGCGGCCGAGCTCCTCGGTCAGGGATGGACCCAGCGCGACGCGGCACGGGAGGTGAAGGTCTGGGCCAACACGATCAGCCGGTGGCTCAACGCGGACGACCCGACCTTCCGCCAGGCCGTCGAGGCCGTGCGGGCACGCGTGCTGGACGAGAACCCAACCGACGCGGCGATCATCGAGGCCGCCAAGACCGCGACCGACCGGCACGGCCGCCCCGACTGGCGCACGCGGCTGCGGGCGGTGGAGCTGTCTCTCGGCCACCGGGCGGCGCTGTCCGACCTGGACCGGTCACCGGAGATTGAGGTCGACTTCGACGCCATCGCGGCCTTGGAAGATGGGACTTAGGGAACACGTCGCCCAGCTCCTCCGCGATCCCGAGGTGGGGGCGGTGATCCACGTTGCGCAGGACGGCACCTGTCGCAAGCTTGCCTACCGGCGGCCACGTCCGGGCCAGGCGACATCGACGGTCGTCTTCCTAATGCCGCGATCCGGCGGCTAGAGGTATCCCGAGGGCCAACGGGAGCCCGTCTCGGACCGGCGACTCCCGAGCGCGGCTAGTAGCTCGGGCGGCGGAACTCCGGCGCTCAGATGGGCCGAGAATGTACCGAGCTGTTCAGGTCCGGGGAGACTTGAAAGAGACTACTATCTCGCCGGTAATGAAAAACGCCCCGAGCGCTGCGGCAAACAGCCCCGGGGCAGGCACGGAAGGGGGTACTTCCATGCGGGACCCAATCTACATCCCGTACGTCCGAGTCTCTACCGCGAACCAG
Source organism: Thermoleophilaceae bacterium (assembly GCA_050999415.1). Lineage (GTDB taxonomy): Bacteria > Actinomycetota > Thermoleophilia > Solirubrobacterales > Thermoleophilaceae > CAWEHQ01. The sequence continues at coordinate 2,883 of JBPCPH010000013.1, read as the reverse complement.
GAGGAGAACGGCAACGGACTGCGAGCGCAGGAGACGGCGATTCGCGCCGAGGCAGAACGACGAACCTGGCGTCTTGCGGCCAGTCTCTATCACTCGCGCCCCGCTGTCAAGGAATCGATGCAAGACCTGTGCACAGCTGGGCGGCGGCTCAGATGTAGTACATCGGGGCGCTCTCCGAGCGGGCCTCGCGCTCGGCGACCTCCGTGATCGTCGTCCTTTCGAGGACCGACCGCGCCGCCTCCACGGCGTCGATCCAGGTCGGCCCGGCGGCGGCCGCCTCGGCGCGCAGGTCGCCCTCCAGCAGCTGCACCACCTCGAGCACGGTGATCTCCTGCGGCGCGCGCGCGAACGAGTAGCCGCCCTTCACCCCGCGCTGGCTTTGGAGCAGTCCGCCGCGCCGCAGGGTTGCGAAGAGGCCCTCGAGGAACTGGACCGGGATGTCGCGGCGGCGGGCGATCTCGCCGATCGGCACCGGGGCCGAATCGCCGCGTCGGGCGAGCTCGCACAGCGCGCGGACCGCGTACGGTGACTTGCTCGTGATCGTCAGCACCGCGGAAGAACTTAGATGAGAGCCGCGATGTCGCGGCTCGACCCGTGGGGGCCGCCGCTCGTCGTCGCGGCGGTGATCTGGTTCTTCTCCTCGCAGCCGGACCTCTCGTCCGGGCTCGGCGTCATCGACCTCGTGGGCCGCAAGCTCACCCACGCCGGCGAGTACGCGCTCCTGTGCGTCCTCCTGTGGCGTGCCCTCCGCGGGCGGCTGGCGGGCGCGAAAGCGCTCGGCGTGGCATTCGCCCTGGCCGTCGCCTACGGCGCCCTCGACGAGTACCACCAGACGTTCGTAGCGGGCCGCAACGGCTCGCCGGTCGACGTGGGGATCGACGCTCTCGGGGCCGCGCTCGCCGTGCTGGGGATCAGGTCGCGTCTCAGACGGAGTGGCTCCGCCGCGAACGCGGATCGGCCCGATCGCGCTCGGGAGCGCGCCTCAGCCTGATCCTGCGCGCTCGAGCGCGGCGTCGATCCGCGCGAGCGCCTCTTCGCGGCCCACGAGCGCCACGGACTCGAAGATCCCGGGCGAGACCGTGCTCCCGGTGAGAGCGACCCGCACCGGCTGGAACACCTCCTTGGGCTTGACGCCCAGATCTTCGACGACGCCGCGTAGCGCGCCCTCCACGCCGTCGGCGTCGAACGACTCGACTCCGGCCAGGGCGGCGCGGGCGCGCTCGAGGCGCTCGGGCGCTCCGTCGCGCATCACCTTGCTCCACGCCTTCTCCTCGATCGGCGGGCGCTCGAGCGCGAAGCCGGCGAGCGGCCAGAAGTCGGCCAGCGTCTGCATCTTCTCCTGCGCAACCGTCGCGGCCGGACCCAGGCCACCCGTCGCGAGCCGGTCCTCGAGTCGGCGCGTCAGCTCGCCGGGATCCATCTCGCGCAGGTAGTGGCCGTTCATCCAGCGGAGCTTCTGCTCGTCGAAGACCGCCGGCGAGCGCGAAACCCGGCCGAGAGAGAAGCGACCGACGAGCTCGTCGGTCGCGAAGAACGTCGTCTCGGCGTCGTAGCCCCACCCGAGCAGCGCCAGGTAGTTGCGCACCGCCTCGGGGAGGTACCCACGCTCGCGCAGCTCCTGCACCGAGGCGGCGCCGTGGCGCTTGGAGAGCTTCTTGCCGTCGGTCCCGTGGAGCAGCGGCAGGTGCGCGTAGAGCGGCGGCTCAGTGACCCCGAGCGCCTGTTGCACGATCAGCTGGCGCGGAGTGTTCGAGAGGTGATCCTCCCCGCGCACCACGTGCGTGACGCCCATGTCGCGGTCGTCCACCGCCACCGCGAGGTTGTAGAGCGGGCTTCCGTCCGAGCGCGCGATCACGAAGTCGTCGAGTGCGGCGTGGTCGAAGGCGATCTCGCCGCGGATCGCGTCGCGCACCGTCGTCAGGCCCTCGTCGGGAACTCGCAGGCGGACCGCGCCCTCGTGCTCGTAGGCGTGCCCCTCCTCCACCAGGCGCGCGATCTCGGCGCGGTGGCGCTCCGCGCGCTCGGACTGGGAAACCGGGCCCTCGTCCCAGGCGAGCCCGAGCCACTCGAGGGCGTCGAGGATCTGGGAGACGTTCTCCGGCGTCGAGCGCTCGCGATCGGTGTCCTCGAGCCGCAGGATCAGCCTCCCGCCCGACCCTCGCGCGAGGAGCCAGTTGTACAGTGCCGTCCGCGCGCCGCCGATGTGAAGAGCGCCCGTCGGCGACGGAGCGAAGCGCACCCTCATGGACCTGGTCACGCCTCGATGCTAATCGGCGGTCACGTCTCGCCGGCGGGCGGGTTGCCGAACGCGCACGCGCGCGGCGTCGAGCGCGGCTGCGACGCGATCCAGATCTTCCACCAGTCCCCTCGCGCCTGGCGGCCGACCAACCACAAGGAGCAGGACATCGCTCGTTTCCGCGAGCTGATGGCCGAGGGCCCGATCCGCTCGCTCGTAATCCACGCCGTCTACCTGATCAACTGCGCCTCGCGCGACCCCGAGATCCGCCGCAAGTCGGCGATCTCGCTGGCTCACGCGCTGCGCCTCGGAGACGCCGCAGGCGCCGACGGCGTGGTGCTCCACCCGGGCTCACAGGCCGGCGAGCCGCTCGAGGAGTGTCTGCCGCGCATCGCCGAGTGCATCCGCGCCGGACTCGCCGAGTCCGAGCGCTGCCCGCTGCTGCTCGAGAACACCGCCGGCATGCAGGGCACGATCGGCCGCTCGTTCGCGGAGCTTGCGGACCTGATCGACCGCGCGGGTGGCGACGAGCGCGTCGGCGTCTGCCTCGACTGCTGCCACCTGCTGGCGAGCGGGTTCGACGTCCGCGATGCCTCCGGCCTCGACCTGGTGGTCGACGATTGCGAGCGCGAGCTCGGCCTCGAGCG
>JBPCPH010000194.1:0-5371 GCA_050999415.1 Thermoleophilaceae bacterium | reverse complement strand
GCAGCTTGGGGACAAGTTTGCGTTGGCGTTGTTGGAGGGGCGTTTTGGAGAGGGCGCTTCGTTTCGCGGGGACGCTTTGGGCGGCGAGCTGGGGTTTGAGAAGATGGGGGCGGGCGTCGCCCCCCGAGCGGCCGGGGAGCCGGCCTTCACCGAGCCGCTGGCCGCGGCCACCTAGGCCCCTTCGCCCCCGCTCCCAGCCCCGGCTCGCGCCAGGCTCGCCTTGCGGCGCATATCTGCCTATGCAATGCTTAGGCACTCGATGGCCGATGACCTGACCCTCGGCGAGGCGGCGGGCGCGATCGGCGTAAGCGTCGACACGCTCCGGCGCTGGGACCGGGACGGCAAGCTGCGAACGCTGCGCGACCAGCGCAACCGGCGCCGAGTGCCGGCGGCCGAGGTCGAGCGGTTGCGCTCGCGGCCCGAGCGCCACTCCACTGGCGACGCGCTGTCGGCGCGCAACCGCTTCCCAGGGGTCGTGCGCTCGGTGGAGATCGACGGTGTGATGGGGCTCGTCGAGGTGGAGGCCGGACCGCATCGCGTCATTGCCGCAATCACCCGCGACGCGATCGAGGAGCTCGGGCTGATGGAGGGCGTCCGGGCGATAGCCACGGTCAAGGCCACCTCAGTGATGGTCGAACGCGATACGCACTGAGCGCCGAGAGATGACCTGCTAGGCCGTGGTCGGATGAGCGTGACCAGCCGGCCGTCCTCGCGCCCGGCGGCGACATTGGAGGAGCGGACGGAGGATGCCAGCCCGCTGGCCCCGATTGCCATCGATCGACGCGAGGCCGCGGGTGCGGTCGCAGACCTCGGCGTGATGCTCCCGATCGCCGCCGCGCTGATCGTGGTCAACGGGCTCTCGGCCACCGCCGTGCTGCTCCCCGCCGGACTCCTGTACGTCGCCGCAGGGCTCATCTACCGGCTGCCGGTGCCGGTGCAGCCGCTCAAGGCGTTCGGGGCCATCGCCATCGCTCAAGGTCTCGGCACCGACGTGATCGCGGCCGGGGCGCTGTTGATGGGATCTGTCTTCCTGGTGCTCGCCGGGACGGGGCTGCTGGATCGAGCCGCCCGAGCTTTTCCGCGGCCTCTCATCCGCGGGGTGCAGCTGACAGTCGGTCTTCTCTTCCTCGAGATCGCCTGGGGGCTCGTCACAGATCCGCCCGAGGCTTTCGCCGCGCACGCGCTGCCGACCGCCGTCGCCCTTGCCACGGCGGCGCTCGCGGTTGTCGCTCTGCTCGCGCTCCGGCGGAGACTGCACATCTCGCTCGTCCTCGTCACCGCGGGAACGCTCGTGATGCTCGTCGCGGCCTCGGGGCAGATCGCGGTCGGCCCCTCCGCGCTGGTGGTCCCCGCGATCGACGCTGAGACGCTCCTGACGGCGCTGACCGTGCTCGTCCTTCCACAGGTGCCGCTGTCGTTCGCGAATTCGTGCCTCGCTACCGCCGACGCCGCCCACGTGTACTACGGCGACGCCGCCCGGCGGGTCACGCCGGCCCGGCTTGCCTCAACGCTCGGAATCGCCAATCTCGCCGCTGGGGCCATCGGCGGGATGCCCTGCTGTCACGGCGCCGGCGGCATGACCGCTCACCGGGCGTTCGGAGCACGTTCCGGCGGCGCCCCGATCCTCATCGGGACGGGGCTCGTGTCTGTCGCGCTGGCGCTGGGCGCCGGTCTCGGCGCGCTGCTCGCGGCCTTCCCACTGCCGATCCTCGCCGCCATGCTGGCGGTGGCCGGCGTGCTGCACATCGGCCTGCTGCGTGATCTGCACAGCCGCGAGAGCTGGCTCGTGGCGCTGGTCGTGGGAGCGCTCGGCGTGACCACGAACCTCACGATCGGGCTCGCCGTCGGCCTCCTGATCTGGTGGCTTCCTCGGGCCGTCCAGCGGCTCCGGACCACCTAAGGCTCGGCGAGCGCCGACGCGGGTCGCGCGACCGTGTGACGCGCCCGCGCACCCTCGGCCGCGAGCCAGAGCGCGGCGGCGGTCGCGGCGCCGACGCTCGCCCACGACAGGGCGTCGACGTCGATCTCCGGATACGGGAGGCTCAGCGATGCGCTCCACTCCGGGAGCACGTGCCCGGCCACGAAGCCGAGCGCGGTGCCGGCGCCGAGTGCGACCGCGGCAACGGACGCCAGTCGATGCCGCGCGAGCGCGAGGGCCAGGACCGCGACCGCGAGCGCCGTGCCGGCGAGCCCGAAGGCGCCGAGCGCGTTCGGCACGGCGGTGTCCTGGCGCAGGGCATGATCCGCGACGTGCAGCAGCAGTAGCGCGACGAGCACGGTGGAGGCGGTCGACAGCCTGGTCATGTAGCGAGCTTAGGGTGCCGCGACTCGCCCGCTCTCCGGTATCGGCTTGCATCGTCACGGCAAAGATGCGAGAACCCGAGCTACAAGCCGCCAGCGACGAAAGGGAGAGATGCCGACCTACGTGATGCTCAGCACGCTGACCCCGGAAGGCGTTCAGACGATCAAGAACAACCCCTCCCGCATCAAGGAGGTCAACCAGGAGATCGAGCAGCTTGGCGCGACCGTCAAGGCGCAGTGGGCTGTGCTCGGCAGGTTCGACTTCGTCAACGTGATCGAGGCGCCCGACGAGCAGGCGATGGCGCGCATCTCCCTCGAGCTCGGCTCCCGCGGCACCGCCAGGTACGAGTCGCTCGCAGCGATCCCGATGGACGACTTCATCTCCGCGCTCTAGTGGCAGCGCCCGGCTCTGCGCGGTCGGGGCGGAGTGCCCCGCGAGGACGGCCGTGACCAAGGTGCTGGTCGTCGGCGGCGGCGGGCGCGAGCACGCGCTGGTCCGCTCGCTGCTCAGGAGCCCGCGGGCGCCCGACCTCCTGTGCGCGCCCGGCAACGCCGGCATCGCCCGTGACCGTGTGCCGTGCCTGGACATCGCCGACGACGACGTGGAGGGCCTCGTCCGCGTCGCCCGCGACGAACGCTGCGACCTGGCCGTGGTGGGCCCTGAGGCGCCGCTGGTCGTTGGCCTCGTGGACCGCCTCGCGGACGCCGGGATCCGCGCGTTCGGGCCGAGCGCGGAGGCTGCGCGGGTGGAGGGCTCGAAGGTGTACGCGAAGGAGCTGATGCGGGCCGTCGGCGTCCCGACCGCGTCGCATGTGCTGCTGCGGAGCGCCGCGGAGGCGCGCGAGCACCTGGCATGCGCTTCCTATCCCGCGGTGCTGAAGGCCGACGTGCTTGCGGCGGGGAAGGGCGTCCTGATCTGCGCGAGCGAGGCCGAGGCGCGCGAGGCGCTCGACGAGCTGTTCGTGGAGCGCCGCTTCGGCGAGACCGACGTGCTGCTCGAGGAGCACCTGGAGGGCGAGGAGCTCTCCCTGCTCGCGGTCTGCGACGGCGAGCGCGCCTTGCCGATGGCCGCCGCGCGCGACTACAAGCGCATCCACGACGGGGACGCGGGGCCGAACACGGGCGGCATGGGAAGCTTCTCGCCGGTGCCCGGGATCGAGCAGGGCCACGCGGAGGTGCTCGTCCGCGCCGTCCATCAGCCGGTCGTGGACGAACTGCGCCGTCGCGGCACCCCCTACCACGGCGTGCTCTACGCCGGCCTGATGATGACCGCCGCTGGGCCGCGCGTGCTCGAGTACAACTGCCGCTTCGGCGACCCGGAGACGCAGGCCGTGCTGCCGCGGCTGCGCACCGACGTGCTCGACCTCATGGATCGGGCGACGCATCCGGGCGGGCTCGAGGGGCTGAGCCTCGCATGGTCCTCCTCGTGGGCGGTGACGGTCGTGCTCGCCTCGCGCGGCTATCCGCAGTCATCGTCGGCGGGCGACCCGATCGACGGCCTGGCCGCGGTCGACTCGCTGCACACCGAGGTGCTGCATGCAGGCACCGCCGAGCGCGACGGAACAGTGGTCACGGCGGGCGGTCGGGTGCTGAACGTCACCGGGATCGGCGACGGCCCGGCCGAGGCACGGCAGCGGGCGTACGAGGCGGCGGACCGGATCGAGTTCGACGGCAAGCAGTGTCGGCGGGACATCGGCGCCCACGCCGAGGAGATGGTGGCGGCGAGGGCATGACGGGCGAGCGTCGCGAGACCCCCGCTGCCGAGCGCCCCGCGCCGGCCACTGAGGCGACGGTCCCGCCCGAGGATGCGCTCCCGCCCGACCCGCAGGCCGAGGCGGAGGTCGAAGAGGCCTTCGAGGAGCTCGACGCCGACGCCCCGCGTGTCGGCATCGTGATGGGGTCGAAGAGCGACATGCCGGCGATGGAGCCCGCCTGCCGTGAGCTCGAGGAGCGCGCCATCCGGCACGAGGTGTGCGTCATGAGCGCGCACCGCGACCCGGACACGGTCGCCGACTACGCCCGCAACGCCGCCATGCGCGGCCTGCGCGTGATCATCGCCGGAGCGGGCCTGTCGGCTGCGCTACCGGGCGTCGTGGCGGCGCACACGCAGCTGCCGGTGATCGGCGTCCCGCTGACGAGCGGGAACTCGATCGCCGGCGGGCTGGACGCGCTGCTGGCGATCGCCCAGATGCCGCCGGGAGTGCCGGTGGCCTGCGTGGGCGTCAACGCCGCCCGCAACGCGGCGGTGCTCGCCGCCCGCGTCATCGAAGCCTGAGCCGGCCGGCGTCGCCGGGACGGGGATCCAGGAGCCGCCCGGATACGCTCGACGGGTGATCCCCCGCTATACCCGCCCGGAGCTCGCGGAGATCTGGAGCGACGAGGCGCGGATGGAAGCTTGGAGCCGCGTCGAGATCGCCGCGTGCGAGGAGATGGAGGGCCCCACCGCCGTAGATCTCGCGGCCATCCGCGATGCCACGTTCACCGTCGAAGCGGTGGCCGAGCGCGAGCGGACCACGAACCACGACGTGGCGGCTTTCGTGGACGTCCTGTCCGAGTCGGCGGGACCGGCGGGACGATGGATCCACTTCGGCCTCACGAGCTCCGACGTGCTCGATACGGCACTGGCGCTCCAGCTGCGGGCGGCCGCGGAGGTCATCGTCCCGGGCGCGCGGCGCCTCCGCGACGCGCTCGCCGAGCGCGCCCGCGAGCATCGCGCGACGCTGTGCGTGGGCCGGACCCACGGTATCCATGCGGAGCCCACGACCTTCGGTCTCAAGCTCGCCGGCTTCGCGCTGGAGGCGGACCGCAACCTGAGGCGGCTCGAGCGAGGCTTCGAGGCGGTTCGGTTCGGGGCGCTCTCCGGGGCGGTCGGGACCTACGCCGCCACGAGCCCCGACTTCGAGCTCCGCGTACTGTCGCGGCTTGGGTTTGAGGGGGAGCAGGTCTTGACTCAGGTGGTGCCGCGCGACCACCACGCGGAGCTCCCCTCGCAGGTCGCGCTGGCAGGCGCCCGACTACAGCGAGTGGCCACAGAGGGGTGCCACCTCCCCCACACCAAGGTGCTGGAGGT
>JBPCPH010000161.1:0-3097 GCA_050999415.1 Thermoleophilaceae bacterium | reverse complement strand
GAACGGCCACATCATGACCTTGCGTGACCTCGGGCTCGTCTCGCAGGTGTTCGACGAGCCCAAGCTGCGGGCGCTCGCGGGGGATATGGCCGTCGGACACGTCCGCTATTCGACCACCGGGTCCTCGGCGTGGGAGAACGCCCAGCCGATCTACCGCTCCGACCGTCGCGAGGTCGCGCTCGCCCACAACGGCAACCTGATCAACGCCGTCGAGCTCCACTCCGAGCTGCGCGAGCAGGGCGTCGCCTTCCGCTCCACCTCGGACTCCGAGATCATCGCCGCGCTGATCTCGACCCACCCGGCGGACGCGATCGAGGACGTCCTCGAGGACGTGGTCCCGCGGCTCGAGGGTGCGTTCTCGACGGTCGTCATGACGCGCGAGGGCGTCGTGGCGTTCCGCGACGGGGCCGGGTTGCGGCCGCTCTCGCTCGGTCGCCTCGAGGACCGCTACTGCGTCGCCTCGGAGAGCTGCGCCTTCGACATCATCGGCGCGGACCTGATGCGCGAGGTCGCGCCGGGGGAGATGGTCCTGCTGGCCGACGGCGGCCTGGAGACACGGCAGCTCGTCCAGTCCGACCGGCGCGCCTTCTGCGTCTTCGAGAAGATCTACTTCGCGCGACCGGACTCGATGCTCGACGGCAACCGGACCCAGGTCTCGCGCCGCAAGATGGGCGAGATCCTCTGGCGCGAGGCGCCGGTGGCCGCCGACGTGGTGATCCCAGTGCCCGACTCGGGCAACCCCGCGGCGGCGGGCTACTCCAAGGCCTCGGGCATCCCTCAGGACGACGGGCTGATCAAGAACCGCTACGTGGCGCGCACGTTCATCCAGCCCGGCCAGGAGCTGCGCCGGCACGGGCTGCGGATGAAGTTCAACCCGATGCCCGAGGTCGTGAGCGGCAAGTGCCTGGTGGTCGTGGACGACTCGATCGTGCGCGGCAACACCACGCGCCAGATCGTCCGCATGCTTCGCGACGCCGGCGCCGCCGAGGTGCACATGCGGATCTCGGCGCCGCCGATCCGCCATCCCTGCCACTACGGCATCGACATGTCCACGACGCAGGAGATGGTGGCCCACGGGCGCTCGGTCTAGGAGATCGCGGCCGAGCTCGATTGCGACTCGCTCGCCTACCTCTCGCTCGACGGGCTCTACGAAGCGGTCCGCGGCGGCCGCGAGACCCACTGCGACGCCTGCTTCACGGGCGACTACCCGCTCGAGCACACCGAGTCGGCTACGGGTAAGTTCGCGCTCGAGGAGCTCGCGACCGTCCGGGCCTGAGGCGTCGGCCGCCGTCGGCGGTCAGGCACCGGCGGGTCGCGGCTCGCGCTCGCTGCGCCCGACCCGCTATCCGTCGAGGGACGAAGGCTCAGCGTTTCCCGTTTCTTCGAAGACGTGGTACAAGGCGGGCCGATCCGCGGAGGAGGACGTGGCGGCCAACTCGCTGACGCGGCGCAAAACGATCGAAGAGGCGGTGGCCTCGACCGAGGTCGAGGAGAGCAAGCTCAAGCGCGAGCTGAGCGCCTCCGACGTCGTGATCTTTGGCGTCGGCGTGATCGTCGGCGCGCTCTACAGCCGGGCGCAGCGCGCTGGCGCACCGCGCCTGACGTCGCCTCCGCGGCGCGCCTCACCGCTCCCTACGCGCGCGTAGCCGCTCCCTGCGGGCATCCACGTGACGAAAGCGCGCACTTTGCAACGAGTCTCCTGCGGCTAGCTCTCACGCCGGCTCGCTCGCCGGACCCGTCGCTAGGGTGCTCCGCGTGGACCTGACCGTGGCGCTCGAGCGAACCTTCGCCCTGCGGAGCTTTCGCCCCGGTCAGCGCGAAGCATGCGAAGCCACTCTGGCGGGGCGCGACTGCCTGGTGGTCATGCCCACCGGCTCGGGCAAGTCGCTCTGCTACCAGCTCCCGGCGCTGCTCTCGGACGATCTGACGATCGTGGTGTCGCCACTAGTGGCGCTGATGCAGGACCAGATCGATGCGCTGATCGCCCGTGGGGTCGGCGATCGCGTTGCGCTCGTGAACGCCCAGCAGGACCCCGGCGCCAACGCTCGGGTCCTCGAGCGCGCCATAGCAGGGGAGCTCCGCCTCCTAGACGTCGCCCCGGAGCGGTTCTCCAGCCCCGGCTTTGCGGAGCGACTGCGCGACGCCCGGCTGGGCGCCTTCGTGGTGGACGAGGCGCACTGCGTCTCGCAGTGGGGCCACGACTTCCGGCCTGACTACTTCCGTCTGGCCGACGCCGCCCGCTACCTGGGCGTGCGCTCGATCATGGCCTCGACGGCGACAGCCACGCCGCGCGTTGCGACCGACGTAGTGCGAAGGCTGGGCCTCAGCGCCCCGCTGCGGGTCACGACCGGCTTCGACCGCCCCAACATCTCCTTCGCCGTCGTGCGTGCAGCCGCCCACGAGAAGCGTGCGCTGCTGGTCGAGGCACTTCGCGACGAGGAGGCGCTACCGGCGATCGTCTACGCGGGTACGCGCGCGGGCTCGGAGGAGCTCGCGGCGCACCTCACCGAGGAGCTGGGCGAAGAGGCGCTCGCGTACCACGCCGGGCTCGACCGCGGCGTGCGCGCCTCCGCGCAGCGGCGCTTCCTCGCCGACCAGGCGCGCGTGATCGTGGCCACCAACGCGTTCGGGATGGGCGTGGACAAGCCGAACGTGCGCACTGTGGTGCACGCAACTGTCCCGGCGTCGCTCGAGGCCTACTACCAGGAGGCCGGCCGCGCGGGGCGGGACGGACGGCCGGCGCGGGCGCTGCTGCTCGCGGAGGATCGCGACAAGGCGCTCCACGTCCACTTCATCAAGCGTGACGAGCTGGAGGAGCGGGCGCCGGCGCGGTTCGTCAAGCGCCTCGCCGAGGCGAGCGACGAGCACGGCCGCTACTCGCTCGACGCCGCTTCGCTCGCGCGCGAGCTCGGCCTGCTTGTCGACGGAGTCCGTGCGCTCGTCGGCCACCTCGCGCGCGCCGGCGTGCTCGACCCCGCGCCCTCCGCGCCGGACCGCCTGACGGGGCGGATCGCCGGGCCGCTCGACCGCCGAGCAGCAGGCCTGGCCCGTGCGTCGGCAGCCGAAGGGGTGCGCACGCGGTGGCGGCAGTACCGCG
>JBPCPH010000197.1:0-4287 GCA_050999415.1 Thermoleophilaceae bacterium | reverse complement strand
GCGCAGGTCGTCGGGCTCGACGACCGCGTCCACGACCAGCTCCGACGCGAGGTGCAGCACGTCGATCTCGGCGGCGTACTCGGTGCGCAGGCGCTCGACGAACGCGGCGCGCTCCTCCTCGCCCTCGATCGCCTGGACCTGGTTGAAGTAGACCGCGTTGACGGCGGCCTCGGGGCCCATCACCGCGATCTTCGCCCCGGGTAGCGCGATGCAGCCATCGGGCTCGAAGGCGGGGCCTGCCATCGCGTAGAGGCCCGCTCCGTAAGCCTTGCGGACGATCACCGAGAGCTTGGGGACGGTGGCTTCGGACACCGCCGAAATCATCTTGGCCCCGGCGCGGATGATGCCCTGGCGCTCGACCTGCGTGCCGATCATGAAGCCAGGAACGTCGGCGAGGAACAGCAGCGGGACGTTGAACGCGTTGCAGGTCCAGATGAAGCGGGCGGCCTTGTCGGCCGAGTCCACGAACAGCACGCCTCCGCGCTGGCGCGGTTGGTTCGCCACGATCCCCACGACGCGCCCCGCAAGCCGGCCGTAGCCGACGATCAGCTCCTTCGCCCAGCGCCGCTGCACCTCGAGGAAGGAGCCGCCATCGACGAGCGCGTCGATCAGCCCGTGCATGTCGAACGGCTTGTTCTCGTCGGCGGGGAGCAACCCGCCGATCGGCCCCTGGCCGGCCTCGGGCTCGGACGGGGGTGCGTCCGGCGCCTGCGAGCGATGGCTAGACGGGAAGTAGGAGAGGTAGCGCGCGGCGAGGTCCACGCCCTCCTCGTCCGAGTCGACGAGGAAGTGGCCGCAGCCGGACACGCCCGTGTGCATGCGCGCACCGCCCATCTCCTCGAGCGTGACGCGTTCTCCGATCACCATCTCCGCCATCCGCGGCGAGCCGAGGTACATCGAGGCGTTGCCGTCGCGCATGATCACGACGTCGCAGAACGCCGGTATGTAGGCGCCTCCGGCCGCCGACGGGCCGAACAGCACGCACACCTGCGGCACGACCCCCGACAGCTTGACCTCGGTGTGGAAGATCCGCCCCGCGCCGCGCCGGCCGGGGAACATCCGCACCTGCTCGGTGATGCGCGCCCCGGCCGAGTCCACCATGTAGACGATCGGCACGCGGGCGGCGAGCGCGCGCTCCTGAATGCGAATGATCTTCTCGACCGTCCGCGGCCCCCACGAGCCGGCCTTGACGGTCGGGTCGTTCGCCATCAGGCAGATCGGCCGGCCGGCGACGATGGCCGTGCCGGTCACGACGCCGTCGGCTCCGAAGCCCTCCTCCTCCCAGTTCGCGAGCAGCGCCTCCTCGGAGAAGGAGCCCTGGTCCACGAGCCTCGCGACGCGCTCGCGGACCGGCAGCTTGCCCTGCTCGGCGGCGCGGTCGCGGTGGCGCGCAGGCCCGCCCGCGCGGGCTCGGTCGAGCGCCGCCGCGAGGTCCGACGCGGTGCTCCGTGGCTCGGTCAGATGATCGGTTCCGAATCCGCGCGCCCGCGGGGACGCGCCAGACCGAGCTGGGCGGTGACCGCGGGCGAAGCCGATATCAGAGGTGATATCGGCGAGGCCGTGGGTGCCGATCCAGCGACGGTATGGCGCGTCATCCGTGGGTGCGGGGGTTTGGAATCGGTCATCTACAGGCCGAGCTCGGCGGCCACCGGCTTCTCGCCCGAGTAGTCGTAGAAGCCGCGCCCCGACTTGCGGCCGAAGAAGCCGGCGGAGACCATCTTGCGCAGGATCGGCGGCGCCGCGAAGCGGCGCTCGCGGTATTCGTCGAACATGATGTCGGCGATCGCCTTCGTCGTGTCGAGGCCCACGAAGTCGAGCAGCGTGAACGGGCCCATCGGGTGGTTGGCGCCGGCCTTCATCGCGGCGTCGATCTGCTCGATCGAGCCGGCGCCCTCCTCGTAGGCGCGGATCGCGTCGAGCAGGGAGGGCACGAGCAGCCGGTGGACGATGAAGCCGGTCTTGTCCTTGGCGTGCACGCAGATCTTGCCGAGCTTCTCGCCGAACTCGAAGCCGGTTCGAAGCGACTCCTCGTCGGTCGTGACCGTCTGGATCACCTCGAGCAGCGGCATCAGCTGCGGCGGGTTGAAGAAGTGCAGGCCGATGAAGCGCTCGGGCCGCTTGGTGGAGGCGGCCTGGTCGATCACCGCCAGCGATGACGTGTTGGTGGCGAAGACGGCGCCGTCCTTGACGATCGCGTCGACCTCGTTCCACATCTCGAGCTTCTGCCCGAGGTCCTCGGTGATCGCCTCGATCACGAGGTCGCAGTCGGCGAGGGCGCCGTAGTCGGTGGTCGCCTCGATCCGCGCGCGGGCGGCGTCGGCGTCTGCCTGCTCGGCCTTCCCCTTCTCGACAGCGCGAGCGAGCTGCTTCTCGATGCGCCCGTAGGCTCGCTCGACGCGCTCGTCATCGCGCTCGCGCAGCACCACGTCGTACTCGGCCTGGGCCGCGACCTGCGCGATGCCGTGGCCCATCAGGCCCCCACCGAGCACGCCGACCTTCGATACCTGCATCAGCGACAACCTCCGATCTGCATTAGCCTCCGATCCTGCCTGGGTCGTCCGTAAGAGCGTCGGGAGCTTATATGCGGCTCGTCGAAGTCGAGGACCGCGGCGCCGTCCGCCACGTCGTCATGCGGCGGCCCGAGAAGCGCAACGCGATGAACGCGGACCTCGTGCTGTCGCTGGGCGAGGCGTTCGAGGCGGCGGCCACCGACGACGCGGTTCGCTGCGTGGTGGTGCGCGGCGACGGCCCGATGTTCTCGTCGGGGATGGACCTGTCCGCGTTGCGCGAGCTCTCCGAGCGACCCCAGACCCTGAGACCGTTCCGCGCCGGCGTGCTGCGCGCCTGGAACCTGCTCGAGGAGATGACCAAGCCGACGGTGTGCCAGATCCACGGCGCCTGCATCGGAGGGGCGATGGAGCTTGCGCTGGCCTGCGACCTGCGCGTGATGGCCGAGGAGGCGGTCTGCGGCCTGCTCGAGGCGAGGATCGGCCTGCTCCCGGACGTCGGCGGCTGCTCGCGGCTGCCGGCCGTGGTCGGACTCGGCGTGGCGAAGGAGCTGATCATGACCGGGCGCGTGATCGACGGGCACGAGGCGCACCGGATCGGCTTCGCCAACCGGATCGCCCCCGCAGCGGAGCTCGACGAGGCGTCCGGCGCGCTGTGCGACGACCTGCTGTCCTGCGCGCCGCTGGCGGTTGGGCTCGCGAAGCGGGTGCTGGACGCCGCGGCCAAGCCGGCGCTCGCCGGGACGCTCGAGCAGGAGGTCACCGCGCAGGCGGTGCTGGCCGGCTCGGACGACTTCGCCGAGGGGACGCGCGCGTTTCTCGACAAGCGCGACCCCGACTTCGCCGGGCGCTAGCGCGGTTGACGGCAACTCCGCGTACCCTTTGGTGTTGAGGGCTTGGCGGCTACCGACGCCGCCCAACCCCAGGCAGGAAGCATGCTCACGCGTCTCGTCATCACCGCCCTCGCGACCGCCCTTGCGGTGGCGCTCGCCCCTGCCGCGAGCGCGCAGGAGACGAGTCAGGACGGCGCGGCGAGCTACGACGACGACACGGTGATCGTCGGCTACCGGCCACAGGTCGATCGCCCGCGCGCGCTTTCGCTATTCGACCGGGTGGGCGTCGAGCGGACGGTGGAGCGGATCGCGAGCGCGGACGCTTCCGTCGTGCGGGTCGAGGGCGACCCGGCGGCGGTGGCCGAGCAGCTCGAGGCTAGCCCGAAGGTCGCCTACGCCGAGCCGAACCTCCTCTTCAGCGCCCAGACGCCTCGCAAGCCCAACGACGCCAGCTTCGCCAGCCTGTGGGGATTGCGAAACGCCGGCCAGACTGGCGGCACGCCGGGCGCGGA
Organism: Thermoleophilaceae bacterium; assembly: GCA_050999415.1. GTDB lineage: Bacteria > Actinomycetota > Thermoleophilia > Solirubrobacterales > Thermoleophilaceae > CAWEHQ01. Next base: position 435 of record JBPCPH010000197.1, on the reverse strand, counting down.
CATCAGCGCCGTCAAGGGCTGGGCCGAGGCGAAGGTGGCCAACTATCCCGCGAGCGGCGGCGCGCGCGTGGCGATCATCGACACCGGCATCGACCGCGCGCACCCGGACCTCGTCGGCAAGACGGTCCGCTGCCAGGAGCAGATCCTGCCGGTGCTGAGGACCGGGAGCTGCATCGACGACACCGGTCACGGGACCCACGTGGCGGGGATCCTCGGGGCCGTGGCCGACAACGGCATCGGGGTGACGGGCGTGGCGTTCAACTCGCCGCTGCTCGTGTGCCGTGCGCTCGGGGGCTCGGACCAGACCGGACGCGCCTCGGACATCGCAAAGTGCATCCAGTGGGCGCACGCCCGTGGCGCGCGCGTGATCTCGATGAGCTTCGCGGGAGGCCGCTCGAAGACCGTCCACCGCGCGATCCTGGGTGCGTGGGAGGG
>JBPCPH010000151.1:0-8300 GCA_050999415.1 Thermoleophilaceae bacterium | reverse complement strand
ACGTCCTTCAGGCGCTCGCTCGAGAGGTGGGTGTAGACCTGGGTCGTCGCCACATCGGCGTGCCCGAGCATCTCCTGCACCGAGCGCAGATCGCAGCCGCCGGCGAGGAGATGGGTGGCGAACGTGTGGCGCAGCGTGTGCGGGCTCATGCGATCGGCGAGGCCCGCGCCGCGCGCGTGGCGCTGGACGATCTTGTAAAGCCCCTGGCGCGTGAGGGCCCCGCCGCGGAAGTTGACGAACAGGTGGGGCTCGGCCGGGTCGCTCACGAGCCCCGGACGGCCGCGCTCGAGGTAGTCGCGCGCCGCGCGCGTGGCCGCCCGGCCGACCGGCACGAGCCGCTCCTTCGAACCCTTCCCCCGCGCCCTGACGACCTGGGCGTCCAGGTCGATGTCCGCGAGCTCGATCCCGATCGCCTCGGACGCGCGTAGGCCGCAGGCATACATCACCTCGAGCAGCGCGCGGTCGCGGAGCGCCGCGGGCTCGGTGCCCTTCGGCTGCTCGAGCAGGGTTCTCACCTCGCCGCGCGTGAGGACCTGCGGTAGGCGTTGGCCGCGGCGAGGGGCGGTCAGCGCCGCCGTGGGGTCCGAATCGCGCACGCCCTCGCGGCGCAGGTGCCGGTAGAAAGAGCGCAGGCACGCGGTCTTGCGGTGGACCGTTGCGGGCGAGGCCGCGCCACGGCCGCTCGCGCCGCCGGTACCGCTCCCGCCCGCCAGCTCCGACAGAAAGTCGGAGACGTCGCCGCCCGAGGCGTCGATCGCCGACAGCTCGCGCTTCTCGAGGAAGCGACCGAACTGGAGCAGGTCCGAGCGGTAAGCATCGAGGGTGTTCCGCGACAGGCCGCGCTCGAACTCGAGGTAGGCGAGGAAGTCGAGCACGAGGTGCTCGAAACGGCGGGCCTCCGCTGGGCGCTCGACAGTTGCCATAACAGGCGCTGTTTCGGGCGCGTGGCGGCCAACCCTTGCCGTGCAAGCGCGCCGTCAGCAACGGGTTCGCAGTCGTCAGGCGCCGCGGAGGCGTGCGTCAAGCAGCAACAGGCCGACCAGGCTCTTGGCGTCCTTGCAGCGCTCGATGGCGTCGCCGATGCGCGCGAGCGGGACCGGCTCGATTCGGATCCGCTCCTCCTCCTCGGCCTCGGAGCGAGCGTCGCTCAGGTCCGTCGCGAGGTACACGTGATAGGTCTCGTCGCTGAAGCCGGGTGACGAGTAGCAGCGCTTCAGGAGCTCCCAGGAACCGGCCGCCTTCCCGATCTCCTCGCCGAGCTCGCGGCGGGCCGTCGCGAGCGGCTCCTCGCCCTGGTCGAGTTTTCCCGCCGGAAGCTCGAGCAGCGACTGCTCGCCGACCGCCTCGCGCGGCTGCAAGACCATGTAGACGCTCTTATCGTCGTGGGCCACGATCACCGCCGCTCCTGGGTGGACCGCGACCTCGCGGGTCACCTCGCTTCCGTCGTCGTGGCGAAACCGCTCGACGCGGACGCTGATCATCTTCCCGCTCCAGGCCTCTTCACCGCCGAGCGACTCGAACGCCATTCGTCATCGACCTCCTCTCGTCGGGTGCCGCCATCAGCGGCCCACGCGCTCGCGGCGATGATCGCGAGCGCCAGGTCGAGTGTCGTCTCGAGCGCCTCGCGTGTCACGCGCTCGCCGTTCTCGTGATTGCGCTCCGTGCCGTTCGCGACGTTGAGGCACGGAAGGCCGGCCGCCTCGAACACGTTGGCGTCCGAGCCACCGCCGCTCGCGACGTAGCTCGGGGCGATGCCGAGCGCCCCGAGCGCCGCGGCCGCAGCCTGGACGTGCGGCGCGGAGCGGGCCGTCCGGTAGCCGCGAAACTGCTCTTCGACGAGCGTCTCGACGTCGCATTCGGCGTCGGCCGCGGCCTCGGTGATCGCGTCGACCATCGCGTGGGCAACGGCTGTCGCGCGCCCGTGATCGAGGCTGCGGGCCTCCAGCTCCACGTCGCAGCGCTCGGCCACCACGTTCGTCGCCGTTCCGCCCTCGATGCGACCGACGTTCGCCGTCGTCTCATCGTCGAGGCGGCCGAGCTCGAGCGCCTCGATCGCCCGCGCAGCGGCGGCGATCGCGTTGCGTCCCTCCTCGGGCCTGATCCCGGCGTGCGCCGCGTGCCCTAGAAAGCGCGCCTCGATCCGGAAGAACGTCGGCGCCGCGAGCATCAGCTCGCCGATCGGGGTCGCGTGGTCGAAGACGAAGCCCCACTCGGACCGCAGACGGTCGCGGGCGAACGACTTGGCGCCGGCGAGCGCGCGCTCCTCGCAGGTCGTGAAGAGGAGCTCGACGCCAACCGGCGAGCCGTCGCGGACGAGGCGACGAGTCGCCGCGAGCATCACAGCGACGGCGGCCTTGTTGTCGGCGCCGAGGATCGCCGGGTTCGCGTTCTCGAAGCCGCCGTTTCGCTCCACTACCTGCACCGGCGCCTCGAGCGGCACGGTGTCGAGGTGGGCGCAGAGCAGGACGACGCGCGAGCCCTCCGGGCCGGGGACCCGGGCCAGCAGATTGCCGGCGTCGGACCCGGTGGCCGCTCCGCTCTCGTCTTCTGCGACCTCGAGCCCGAGGGCGCGCAGCTCGCCCGCGACGTAATCCGCCACCTCCCGCTCGCTGCAGGACGGGCTCTCGACCTCGCATAGCGTCACGAACTCCTCGGCGAGCCGCCGGCGCTCGTCGGGCAAAGCTCGGTTCAAGGTCCCCAGGGGAGCGCGTGCCGGCGAGCGAAAACCGAGTCCGACGCGGAAGCAGGGCCGAAGCCTTGCTCTGGCAAGGCGAGGTCCGATGACAAAGTCGGGCGAAGGTTTGCAGCCGCCGGCGTCACTCCGCCGAAGCGCGGGCCGCCCGGCCGGGCGCCGACACGTGCGGCTCCGCGTCCGAAACGCGCTGGCGGGCCCGCTCGAGCGCCGCACCGACGAAGTCGCGGAAGAGGGGCTGAGCTCGCAGAGGGCGCGACTTGAATTCCGGGTGGAACTGCGACGCGACGAAAAACGGGTGCTCGGGCAGTTCGACAATTTCGACGAGCCGGTCGTCCGGCGAGGTCCCGGAGTAGACGAGTCCGCATCGCTCGAGCCGCGCGCGCAGGTGGTTGTTCACCTCGTAGCGGTGGCGGTGGCGCTCGTAGACCACCGGCTCGGCGTAGATCTCTCGCGCGCGGGTGCCCTGGTGGAGCTTCACCGGGTCGGCGCCGAGGCGCATCGTCCCCCCGAGGTCGCGAACCTCCTTCTGCTCGGGCAGCAGGTCGATCACGGGATACGGCGTCTCGGGATCGAACTCGGTCGAGTTGGCGCCGTCCATGCCGGCGACGTGCCGCGCGAACTCGGACACCGCGATCTGCATGCCGAGGCAGATACCCAGGTACGGCACCTCGCGCTCACGCGCGAACCGCGCCGCGCGGATCTTTCCCTCGATTCCGCGCTCGCCGAAGCCGCCCGGGATCAGGATGCCGTCGCACGACTCGAGCTCGCGCTGCGCCTCGTCGCGGTCGAGCGCCTCGGCGTCGACCCAGCGCACTTCCACGCGCGCGCCGTGGTGAAAGCCGGAGTGGTTGAGCGCCTCGATCACCGACAGATAGGCATCCTCGAGCTGGACGTACTTCCCGACGACCCCAATGCGGACCGGCTCGGTGGCCTCGTCCGCCCGGCGCGCGAGCGCCTCCCACTGCCCGAGGTCCGAGGGCCCGGCCTCGATCCGGAAGTGATCGAGGATGACGTCGTCCACCCCCTCGGCGCGCAGGTACAGCGGGACCTTGTAGATCGAGTCGGCGTCGCGCGCAGAGACGGTGGCCTCGACGGGCAGGTTCGCGAACAGCGCGATTTTCTGCCGGATGTCCCGAGAGAGCGCGCCCTCCGAGCGGCACATGACCATGTCCGGCTGGATGCCGATTCGCCGCAGCTCCTGGACCGAATGCTGGGTGGGCTTGGTCTTGAGCTCGCCCGCATGGCCCAGGTAGGGCACCAGCGTGACGTGCACGAACATGCAGCGGTCGCGGCCGTGGTCGACCTGGAACTGGCGCAGCGCCTCGAGGAACGGCAGCGACTCGATGTCCCCGACCGTGCCGCCGATCTCGGTGATCACGAAGTCGACGTCCTGCGCCTCCGCGAGCAGCCTGATCCGCTGCTTGATCTCGTCGGTGATGTGCGGGATGACCTGCACGGTCCCGCCGAGGTAGTCGCCGTGACGCTCGCGGTTGATCACCTTGTGGTAGATCGCACCCGTAGTGACGTTCGAGCTGCGGGTGGTGTTGGCGTCCGTGAAGCGCTCGTAGTGGCCGAGGTCGAGGTCGGCCTCGGCGCCGTCCTCGGTCACGAACACCTCGCCGTGCTGGACCGGGCTCATCGTGCCCGGATCGACGTTGATGTAGGGGTCGAACTTCTGGATCGCGACCCGCTGGCCGCGGGAGACGAGCAGGCGACCGATTGACGCCGCGGCGATGCCCTTGCCGAGCGCCGAGACGACGCCCCCCGTTATGAAGATGAACCTGGTCGAGGGCTGGGGCTCACGCATTGGACGGTCCGCCGGGCGAGTGTATCTGCACGGTCGGCGTCCGCCGGACGGGCGGCTCAGGCCGCGGCGAGAAGCTCCTCGGCGTGACGGCGGGCGCCGGCGTCCTCGGTGTCCGCGCCGAGCATCCGGCAGAGCTCCCCCACGACGGCGGCCTCGTCGAGGTGCTCGACGGTCGCGCTCGTGGCCCCGCGGGCGACCGTCTTCTCGATCCGAAAATGGTGCTCGGCGAGCGACGCGATCTGGGGAAGATGCGTGATGCACACGACCTGACGGCCTCCCGCGAGCCGCCGCAAGCGCTCTCCCACCGCTCGCGCCGTCTGGCCGCCGACCCCGGCGTCCACCTCGTCGAAGACGAGCGTCCGGGGCCCGCTGTCCGACGAGGGGCTCGCCACGCTCATCAGCGCGAGCATCGCGCGCGAAAGCTCGCCGCCGGACGCGGTCTCGCGCAGCGGCGCGAGACGCACGCCGGGGTTGGGTGCGATCAGCAGCTCGATCCGCTCGGCGCCGGAAGTTCCGATCTCGCCCCTCGGCTCTAGACGCACCTCGAACGACGCATCCTCCATCGCGAGGTCACGCAGCTCGCGGACGACCCGCTCGGCCAGCCTCGGCCCAGCCTCGGACCGCGCGGCGCTCACGAGCGCGGCGCGCTCCGCCTCCTCGGCGGCGGCAGCGTGGAGCTCCGCCTCGACGCGCTCGGCGGCTGCGCCCGAGCCTTCGAGCCGATCGAGCTCGTTTCGGCAGCGCTCCGCGTGCGCGATCACGCTCGCGACGGTGCCGCCGTGCTTGCGCTCGAGCCGCTCGTACAGGTCGAGCCGAGATTCGACCTCTTCCAGCCGCCCGGGCTCGGCTTCGAGGCGTCCCTCGTAGCGGCGCAGCTCGACGCCGAGATCCTCCGCCTCGAGCCTAAGGGCCGCGAGCCGCTCGGCCAGCGCCGCCAGCTCGGGGTCGAGACCGGCGCCCGACTCGGCCTCGCGCTCGGCCGCGGCGAGCAACGCGACGGCGCCCGCGCCGTCGGCGTCGTCCGGCGCGACGGCCTCCGCGCACGCACCCGCGGCCGCGCGCAGCGTGTCGAGGCCCCGGAGGCGCTCTCGCTCCACCGACAGCCGCTCGCGATCCTCCTGTGCCGGTTCGAGCGCCTCGATCTCGGCGAGCTCGAACGCCAGCAGGTCGCCGTCGCGCTCGCGCGCGCCATGGCGGTCACGCAGGTCGACGAGCTCGCGGCGCAGCCGAGCGACGCGGCGGTGGCAGGTCGCGAGCGAGCGGGTCTCGGCGAGGTGATCTGGACCAGCGAAGCGGTCGAGCACCTCGAGCTGCGCCGAGGCGACCGTGAGCTTGCGGTGCTCGTGCTGACCGTAGAAGGAGACGAGCCGGCCGCCGAGCTCGCGCAGGTCATCGGCCGAGGCCGAGCGCCCCTGGATGAAGGCGCGCGTCCTCCCGGCGGCGCTGACGCGGCGGCCAAGCACGATCTCCTCCTCGTCCTCGGGCAGGCGCTCGCGGAGCTCGGCGAGCGACTCGTCGTCGAGCAGCCCGGCCGGCACGGCGAACGTTCCCTCGACGTAGGCCTCCGCGGCGCCCGGCCGCACGATGCCCGGCCGGGGCCGGCCGCCGAGCAGCAGGTCGAGCGCGTGCGCGAGCACCGTCTTGCCGGCTCCCGTCTCACCGGTCACGACCGTCAGGCCGCCCGCGAGCCTCAGCTCGGCCCGCTCGATCAACAGCAGGTTCTCTACGCGCAACTCGAGGAGCATGGGCAGGGTCTAGCAACTGCAAGAGACGGACCCGCGTCCCTCGCCCCTCAGCCGTTACGGTGAGCGTCGTGAACGGTCTGCTCAACCCCTCGCGCCAGCTGCTGATCGGCCTGATCGTCCTGTTCGTGGTGCTGGCGGCGATCTACGCCTTTACGGGCATTCTCGGCTTCATCATCCCCCTGGTGCTGGTCGTGCTGCTCGCCTACTTCATCGTGCTCGCCGTGCGCGAGTTCCGCCGCGCGCCGGCGCAGCGAGAGCAGTAGCGCGCGTCATCCGAGCGGGACACGCACGGCGATCGCGCTAGTACGCGATGTGGCCGAACTTCTCGCGCAGGCGCCCGTAGAAACCGGTGCTCGGCACGTGCGCGAGCCGCACCGCGTCGTGCTCGAAGCGCACGTGGAGCTCCTCCTCCGGACCCAGCTCGTGGACGCTGCGCCCGTCGGTCGTCACGTCCACGCCCTCGCGGTCGGAGCAGTTGAAGACGCTCAGGGGCGTGTCGGGCGCTACCACGACCGCGCGGGCGGTGAGGCTGTGGGGCGCGATGAACGAGACGACAAACCCCTCGACGCCCCAGGCCAGGAGCGGCCCGCCGTTGGCGAGGTTGTAGCCGGTCGACCCGACCGGCGTGGCCGCCACCAGCCCGTCGCAGCGCACCTTGCCGAGCTGCTCGCCCTCGACCGAGTAGGCGAGCTCCGCCACGCGGGCGTTTGGCCGCCGGTGAAAGGAGACGTCGGCGGCGGCGCACCGCGTGCCGCCGGGCGTGTCGATCGCCAGCGCGGGCATCGAGATGGTGGCGAAATCGTCCTCGAGCACCCGCCGCAGGCCGTCGTCGAGCTCGTGGCGGTCGACGGTCGCGAGGAAGCCGATCGCTCCGAAGTTGAACGCGAACACCGAAACGTCGGTGCCCACGTAGGCACGCAGCGCCTTTAGAATCGTCCCGTCGCCGCCGAGCACGACCGCGAGGTCGACATCGGACGGGATCTCCCCTTCCACGCTCACGCCGGCGGCCTCGACCAGCCCGTGCTTGTCGGCCTCCTCGGCGGACACGACCAGCTCGACCCCCGCGCTGACGAGCGCCTCGATCACACTCCGCATCGCCGCGGCGGTGTCCCTCGTCTCGGTATGCGTCAGGAGCGCGACGCGGCGCGGTCCGCTCATGGCTCGGCGCGACCGGCCGTCGCCGTCACGCTGTCCACGGCGCGCGCGTCGTCCTGCGGCCCGATCCAGACGAAGCTCTCCAGGTTGCCCGCAGGCCCCGGCAACCCGGAAGACTTGAAGCCGAGGACCGAGTAGCCGAAGGCCAGCGCGGCCTCACCCACGGACACGAGCGCCGAGCGGCGGTCCTCGGCCGACCGGACCACGCCGCCGCGACCGACCCGCTCGCGCCCGACCTCGAACTGCGGCTTGACGAGCGCCAGGCAGTCGAAGCGCTCGGCGGCGCAGGCGAGCACCGCCGGGAGGACCTTCGCCAGGGAGATGAAGGAGACGTCCACCACGATCAGGTCGGGGCGGTAGGGCAGCGCGCTCGCCTCGAGCGCGCGGGCGTTCACCCGCTCGAGCACGGTGACGCGCGGGTGATTGCGGATCCGCCAGTGGAGCGCGCCGTGGGCGACGTCCAGCGCCGTCACCGCGTCCGCGCCGCCCTGGAGCAGGCAATCGGTGAACCCACCCGTCGAGGCGCCGACGTCCAGGCAGGCCCTACCCTGGGGGTCGATCTCGAGGGCCGCCAAGGCGTTGGCCAGCTTGACGCCGCCGCGCGAGACGAAGCGCGGCGGCTCGGCGACTTCGACCCCCGCTTCGGGCGCCACGAGCTGGCCCGGCTTGGGAATCGTGCCGCGATCGGCGAGGCGAACCTCGCCCGCGATCACGGCCGCCGCGGCGCGGCTCCGCGATTCGTAGAGGCCGCGCTCCACGAGGAGCGCATCGAGGCGCGTCCGGGCCTTCGCCATCGCGGGAGGGTACCCCCGGCGGGCGAGCTGCCGAAGGCGGGATGCGGACGGGACGGCTCATCGGCGGAGCCTCCGGCTCAACCGATCCGCGTGATGGCTGTCAC
>JBPCPH010000153.1:0-3537 GCA_050999415.1 Thermoleophilaceae bacterium | reverse complement strand
GTTCGTCGGCCGCGTCGCGTCCGCGCGGGTCCGCACGAGGCGAGCCTTCCTCGCGAGCCCCGCCGGACGCCACCCGCAGGTCGCTCGAGATTTGGCGGTGAGCGGCCTGGACATCCCGCAGGATCCGCTCCGACTGCGCCGTCAGGGAGTCCGCCAGCCGTCGCAGGCCGGAGGAGACAGCCCGTGCCTCCTCCAGCGCCTCGTCCGCCGCGGTCTTCGCTCCGGCGACCCGCTTCGAGGCAGCGGCGCGGGCCTCCTCGCCGACCTGCGCCGCGTCCGCGCGCGCACGCTCGCGTACGCGGTCGACCTCGACCTGCATCTCCTCGCGCGTCCTGGCCGCTTCGCCCTGCGCCTCGTCGCCGAGCTTCACGGCGTCTCGCCGTGCCGAGTCGAGCTCCGCTTCGGCCTCGCGACGCGCCGCTGCCTCGGTCTGGACGGCGCGTGACTGTGCCTCCTCCCATAGCCGCTCGGCGTCGGCCCGCAGCCGCTCGGCGTCGGCCAGCGCCTGCTCACGGGCGTCCTGCGCGGCGCGCTCGACCGCGCGAGCTTCCTCCTCGCCCGTGGCTCGCACGCGGCCCGCCTCCTCGGCCGCCTCGTCGCGCAGCCGCTGGGCCGCCGCCTCGGCGGCGACAAGGATCGACTCCACCTGCTCGGCTGCGAGCTCCGCGGCGCGCGAGTTGGGGGTGTCGGTCGATGCCATCCTGCTTCTCAGCGGCGGCTCGCCCGAGCCGCCGCAAGCAGCTTACGGCGCGGCGAAGCTCCAAGAGCGCCGAAGGTAACCTGCAAATCGGCATGCAGCGAGGCTCAGAGCGATACAAGGCACGGGCGATCGAGTCGAAATGGCAGGCGGTCTGGTCGCGCGAGCGCACGTGGGAGGTGGCGAACGAAGACGCCGACTCGGAGCCCAGCTCCTACGTGCTCGAGATGCTGCCCTACCCCTCCGGCGAGCCTCACATGGGCCATCTCAAGACGTACTCGATCGGCGACGCGATCGCGCACTTCCGTCGCAGGGGCGGCGTCCGCGTCCTCCACCCGATGGGCTACGACGCCTTCGGGCTGCCGGCGGAGAACCACGCGATCCGCACGGGGCAGCACCCGCGCGCCTCCACCGAGGCGTCGATCGAGCAGTTCCGCCGACAGTTTCGCTCCTGGGGGATCTCGATCGACTGGTCGCGCGAGTTCGGGACGCACGAGCCCTCCTACTACCGCTGGACCCAATGGATCTTCCTGCGCCTTTTCGAGCGTGGGCTCGCCTACCGCAAGGAGGCCGCAGTCAATTGGTGCCCGAAGGACGAGACGGTGCTCGCCAACGAGCAGGCCAAGGACGGGGTCTGCGAGCGCTGCGGGACGCCGGTCGAGGCGCGCCAGCTCGAGCAGTGGTTCTTCAGGATCACCGACTATGCCGACGTGCTGCTCGACGACCTCGAGACCGTGGATTGGCCCGACCACGTCCGCACGATGCAGCGCAACTGGATCGGGCGCTCGGAGGGAGCGGAGGTCGTCTTTCGCTGCGAGGAGCTCGGCGCGGACTACCCGGTCTTCACGACCAGGCCGGACACCCTCTTTGGAGCTACCTTCTTCGTGCTCGCTCCCGAGCATCCCGACGTGCTGCGGCTGAGCGACTCGCCCGAGGTGCGCGACTACGTCAACCACGCGCTCGCCGCCTCGGCGGAGGACCGCGGCCTCGAGCAGCGCGAGAAGACCGGCGTGGCGCTCGGCCGGACGGTCACGAACCCGGTGAACGGCGAGGAGATACCGATGTTCGTGGCCGACTACGTCCTGATGGAGTACGGCACCGGAGCGATCATGGCCGTCCCCGCGCACGACCAGCGCGACTTCGACTTCGCCCGCCGCTTCGACCTCCCGATCCGTCGCGTCGTCGAGCCGGCGGACGGAGACACGAGCGACGACGCCGCGATCGAGCGCGCCTTGGTGGAGCACTCAGCCGACGAGCGGCTCGTGGGCTCCGGCCGCTTCGACGGCATGCCTGCGCCGGAGGCGATCGCCGCGATCACCGCCTGGCTCTCCGAGGAGGGGCGGGGGAAGGCCGCCGTCTCGTATCGGCTGCGCGACTGGCTGCTCTCGCGCCAGCGCTACTGGGGTTGTCCGATCCCGATCGTCCACTGCGACCGCTGCGGCGAGGTGGCCGTCCCCGACGACCAGATTCCGGTCGAGCTGCCGGGGGTGGACGACTACGCGCCGCGCGGGCGCTCCCCGCTGGCCGCCGCCGAGGACTGGGTGCGCGTGGACTGCCCGTCGTGCGGCGGCGCGGCGCGGCGGGAGACGGACACGATGGACACGTTCGTCGACTCGTCGTGGTACTTCCTGCGCTACTGCGACGCCCGCAACGACGAGGCGCCATGGAGCCGCGCCGCGCTCGAGCGCTGGATGCCGGTCGACCAGTACATCGGCGGCGTCGAGCACGCGATCCTCCATCTGATGTACGCGCGCTTCTTCTGCAAGGCGCTGAGCGACCTCGACTTGCTGGACGTGCGCGAGCCGTTCGCCCGCCTGTTCACTCAGGGGATGATCACCCGCGACGGGACGAAGATGTCCAAATCGCGCGGCAACGTGGTCAGCCCGCGCGACTACGTCGAGCGCTTCGGCGCCGACACGGCGCGCTGCTACATCCTCTTCATGGGCCCCGCCGACCAGGACGCCGACTGGTCGGACGAGGGCGTCGGCGGGGTGCACCGCTTCCTCGCGCGCCTGCACCGACTCGCGGTCGAGGTGGCCGAGCCGGTCGCGACCGGCGGCGATGCCGCCCGCGACCCCGCGGCGGCGGACGGCGCCCCCGCCGGGGGGGCGAGTGTGGTGCTGCGCAAGGCGCACTGGACGATCGACAAGGTCACCTCTGACCTCGGTGAGCGGTTCGCGTTCAACACGGCGCTTGCGGCGATCATGGAGCTCGTCAACGACTGCTACCGCGAAAAGGGCGGTCTGCTCGCCTCCGACGACGGCGCGGCGCAGCTCCGCTTCGCGGTCGCGACGGCGGGCTCACTCGTGTTCCCGTTCGCCCCTCACGTGGGCGCCGAGGTCTACGAGCTCGTGACGGGCACGCGCGTCTGGGAGCAGCCGTGGCCGGAGGCGGACCCGAACCTCCTGGTCGCGGGCACGTTCGAGCTGATCGTTCAGGTCAACGGCAAGCTCCGCGACCGCGTCGAAGCTCCGAGCGACGCGTCGGAGGCCGAACAGGAGCGTCTCGCGCGCGCGTCGGAGAAGGTGGACGCGCACCTCGACGCGGGCGAGATCGTGAAGACCGTCGTGGTGCCCGGCAGACTCGTCAACTTCGTGGTGAGGTGCGGTCGGAGCTGACCCGCCTCGCGGTCGAGCCGGCTCTACCGCCGCGGCGGCCCACGTGGCGGTCGTGGGCTCCGACGGTCCGGCCGTGGGCGAGCGGGCGCTCACCGTGGCGCTTGAGGTGGGCCGCGCGCTCGCGCGACGCGGCGCATTGGTCGTCTGCGGCGGCCTCGGCGGGGTGATGGAGGCCGCCTGCCGTGGCGCGCGCGAGGAGGGAGGGTTGACCGTGGGCCTGCT
>JBPCPH010000148.1:0-14337 GCA_050999415.1 Thermoleophilaceae bacterium | reverse complement strand
GCGGCAAGCAGCGCGCCCGTCCGCGCGAGGGCCGCGTTCAGAGCCGGTCCGTCGGTGCGCGTGGTGACGACGCGGGCGAGCGGGACGGCGAGCGGGACGGCCAGGAGCGGCAGCAGAACCCAGGCGCTCAGCCCGCCGGCGACCCAGATCGCGACCGGGGAAGCGAAGGCGACGGCGACCATCGCAGCGAATAGCCGGCGCGCGCGAGCGCGGCCGAGCTTGACCGCCAGCGTCCGCTTGCCGGCACGGCGATCGGTGTCCACGTCACGGACGTTGTTCACGACCAGGATCGCGGCGGCGAGCAGCCCCACCGGGACCGATAGCGCCACGGCCTCGACCGTCAGCCGCTCGGTCTGCACGAAGTAGGACCCCGAAACCGCGACCACGCCGAAGAATAGGAACACGAACAGCTCGCCGAGTCCCTCGTACCCGTAGGGGCGCGGCCCGCCCGTGTAGAGCACCCCTGCGAGGATCGAGGCGACGCCCACGAGCAGCAGCTCCGCGCCTGCCACCGCGGCCAGGTACAGCCCGGCGGCGACGGCGACTCCGAAGGCAAGGTACGTCCCGACAAGCACGTGCCGCGGCGGCATCAGGCCGCCGGCGGTGACCCGCACAGGGCCGAGGCGGTCCTCGGTGTCGGCGCCGCGGCGCGCGTCCGAGTAGTCGTTCGACAGGTTCGTGCCGATCTGAATGAAGACGCTCCCCACGAGCGCAGCGGCGAAGGCGAGCGGCCGGAACGTCCCCTCGGAGCCGGCGAGCGCCGTGCCGACCGCCACCGGGGCGACGGCGGCGGGAAGCGTTCGCGGGCGCGCCGCCACGATCCACAGCCGTAGCGCCCTCGCGGCCCGCGGCCCGCGTCCCGCGCCGGAGCGCCGGTCCCGCTCGCCGGGCAGGGTGCTCAAGGCCGCTTCGGGAAGCGCCCGAACTCGGGAGGGCGGCGCTCCTTGTAGGCGTCGCGCCCCTCCTGCGCCTCTTCGGTCGCGTAGAAGAGCAGGTTGGCGTCGTGGGCCAGCTGCTGCAGGCCGGTGAGTCCGTCCTCGGTCGCGTTGAAGCTCGCTTTCAGCAGGCGCAGCGCGAACGGCGACATCGCGAGCATCTCCCGGCACCAGCCGACCGTCTCCTCCTCGAGACGCTCGAGCGGCACCACCGCGTTGACCAGGCCCATGTCGAGCGCCTGCGCGGCGTCGTACTGGCGACAGAGAAACCAGATCTCCTTCGCGCGCTTGGGGCCCACGAGGCTCGACAGCACGCCGGCGCCGAAGCCGCCGTCGAAGCTGCCCACGCGCGGGCCGGTCTGCCCGAAGCGGGCGTTGTCGGCGGCGATCGTCAGGTCGCACACCACGTGCAGGACGTGGCCGCCGCCGATCGCGTAGCCGGCGACCATCGCCACGACCGGCTTTGGGGTGCGGCGGATCTGGACCTGGAGATCGGTCACGTGGAAGCGCCCAACGCCGCGGCGGGCGGCCTCGTCGTCGCCGAGGTAGCCGGCGTCCCCGCGCACCCACTGGTCGCCGCCCGAGCAGAACGCGAGCGGCCCCTCGCCGGTCAGGACGATGACGCCCACGTCGAGGTCCTCGCGCGCACGGTCGAAGGCATCGGACAGCTCGATCAGCGTCTGCGGCCGAAAGGCGTTGCGGACCTCCGGTCGGGCGATCGTGAGCTTCGCGATCCCCTCCGCGGTCTCGTAGCGGATGTCCTCGTAGTCGCCGGCCGCAGCCCATTCGAGCGCGGGTCGGATGGCGTTCGTGCTCGCCACGGTGGACCTACGATAGTTCTCCTGCACGACTGGCTCTCCCTGCGCGCCGCCACGCACGCGGACCATCCCGCGGTGGTCGCGGGCGGCCGCGGCGTGACCTACGCGGAGCTCGACCGCGAGGCGGACACGGCGGCTCGGCGCCTCGCGGCGCTCGGCGTGACGGCCGGCGATCGCGTGGCCACCACGCTTCCCGCGGGCATTCAGCTCGTGGCGCTGCTGAATGCCGTCGCCAGGGTCGGCGCCGCGCTGGTGCCGCTCGACACGCGCCTGACTGCCTCTGAGCGCCGCGCCCAGCTCGACGAGACGGCGCCGCGGCTCGTAATCGAAGAGCCGCTCGCCGGAGAGCAGGCCGACCGCGGGCCGCGGGGGCGAATCGACCCAGACGAGCCCTGGACGATCCTCTTCACCTCCGGCGCGACCGGGCGGCCAAAGCCGGTCGCCCTGAGCCATCGCAACCACGTCGCGAGCGCGATCGCGTCAGCGTGGGGACTCGGCGTGGCTCCCGACGATCGCTGGCTCTGCGTCCTGCCGCTGTTTCACGTCGGCGGCCTGGCGATCCCGATCCGCTCGGCCGTGTACGGGACGACCGCCGTCGTGCACGACGGCTTCGCTACGGCGACCGTGGCCGACACCATCGCCCGCGGCGAGGTCACGCTCGCCTCGCTCGTCCCCACGATGCTGCGCCGGCTCGCGGACGCCGGCGTCGAGTGCGCACCGTCGGTGCGCGCGATCCTGCTCGGCGGGGCGAGCGCGCCACCGGAGCTCCTCCGGTGGGCGAACGAGCGGCGCCTGCCGGTCGTGCGGACATACGGGATGACCGAGACCGCGTCCCAGGTCGCCACCGAGCCCGCGCCCGGCGCCGGCGCCCGCGCGCTCCCCGGCGTGGACCTCCGTATCGGGGCCGGCGCGGAGGTCCTCGTCCGAGGCGCGATGGTGGCACGCGGAGCGCTCGACCGCGACGGGTGGCTTCACAGCGGTGACCACGGGCGCCTTGACGAGCGCGGGCTCCTGCACGTAGAGGGGCGGCTCGGCGACGTGATCGTCACCGGCGGTGAGAACGTCAGCGCCGCCGAGGTGGAGGAGGCGCTGCTCGCCCACCCGGGCGTGGCGGACGCGGGCGTCGTCGGCCTCGCCGACCGCGAGTGGGGGGAGGCGGTGGTCGCGTTCGTGGTGCCGGCGCGGGGCGCCTCGCCGAGCGCCGGCGAGCTGATCGAGCACGGCGCCCGGAGGCTCGCCCGCTTCAAGGTGCCGAAGGAGGTGCGCGTGGTGGCGGCGCTGCCGCGCAATGCGCAGGGCAAGCTGGTGCGCTCCCGTCTGGTCGAGGGCGCCGCCGACCGCTCCGCGAACACTGCTTCCTGAGGTCCCTGTCCGCTGCTAAGTTGCCCGGCGTGCCTGAGCTGGTAGCCGGAGTCCTGCTCGCGCTGGTGCTCGCCGCCGCGAGCGTGGCGAAGCTCGCGAGCCCACGGTCGAGCCAGGCGGCGCTGTCCACGTTCGGAGTCCGCTCGGCCGGCCTGCGGTGGGCGCTCTGGGGCACTCTGATCGCCACCGAGCTCGCGCTGGCGGCCGGCGTCGTGGCCGGCTTCGACCTCGCCGCCTGGGCGGCGGCCGGCCTGATGGCGGCGTTCGCCGGTGCGCTGGTGGTCACCTTGGCGCGCGGCCGGGCCGGCGCCCCGTGCGCCTGCTTCGGCGCCCGCTCGACGGTGAGCTGGCGCGCGGTCGCGCGCAACGTCGCGCTCGCCGCGGCCTTCGTGGCGCTGCCGCTCCTGCCCGAGGGCAGCCTGACCACCGACCAGTGGCTCGGGGCGGGGCTCGGCCTCGCGCTGCTGCTGTGCCTTGCGCTCGGCGTGGCGGTCCTCGCGCTCGCCCGCGAAGTCGGGATGCTGCGCCTCCGGCTCGGCCCCGCGTCGGCGCTCGAGATTCCGGAGGAGGGGCCGCCGCTCGGGGCGCGCACCGATCTGGTCGAGCGGCTGCCGGCCGGCGGCGATCTCGCCCTCGCGGTCTTCGTCTCCGAGGCGTGCCCGGTCTGCAAGGGCCTCGAGCCCGGGATCGCCTCGCTCGCGCGCGAGCCCTCGCTCACGGTCGCAACGTTCGACGAGTACGCCGACAGCGAGGTCTGGCGCGAGCTCGACGTCCCCGGCAGCCCCTACGCCCTGGCGCTCGATCGCGATGGGACCGTGCTGGCGAAGGGGACCTTCAACAACCTCGCCCAACTCGAGAGCGTGCTGGCCACGGCCGAGCGCAGGCGCGGCAAGGTCGAGGTCGCAGCGGAGGCGGTCCATGCCTGACATCGAGGGCCCGCTCGACTCGCTGGCCAAGAACAGCTCGCGGCGCGGCTTCCTCGCGCGCGTCGGCCAGGCGCTGTTCGCGGCCAGCGCCGGAACGGTCGTCGCCTCGGCGGTGGCGCCGGGTGAGGCCGACGCCTACCACTTCTGCGGGCACACGTTCACGACGGGGTCGTGCCCGCACCCGACCGGCCTGCCGCGGATCGACGCCAACGGCTATCCGCTGCGCGCGGGCGACGGGCAGCCGATCGACAACCTCGGGCGCCCGGTCGATCGCCGTGGCCGCCCCGTGAACGGCAAGGGCGACGTGGAGCGCGATCCGGACGGACGGCCGCTTCCGCCCGCCCCGCGGACGAAGGTCTGCGACGAGGTCCAGCGCCGCTTCAACTTCCGTACGTCGGTGGACGGCTCGTGGTATCGCTGCTGCGGCGGCCAGGTCCGCAAGCTCGTGGACTGCTGCTCGCGCAGCGATACGCGCATCAACGGCGACGCCTCGCTCGAGGGGTACTGCTACCGCGGCCGCAAGGTGTTCTGCGTCATGTACTTCCAGACCAAGGTGCCCTGTTGAGCGCGCTCGAGCTTGCGCTCGCGGCCGCCGCGCTGCTGGTGGGCGTCACGGGCACGTGGTCGCCTTGCGGCTTCTCGATGATCGAGACGATCGGCCCGACGGGCCACTCCGGCGGGCGCCGCACGGCGCTCGCGGCGTGCGCGACGTTCGCGCCCGGAGCCGTTGTGGGCGGGGCCATCACCTACGGCGCGCTCGGCGCGCTCGGCGGCATCGTGCACGGGGCCGGGGGAGAGGTCGCGCTCCTGATCGCCGCCGCGATCGCGCTCGCAGCGGCGCTGGCGGAGGCCCGCGGGGTCCCGATCGTCCCCCAGATCCGCCGCCAGCTCCCCGAGCACTGGCGGCGCGTGATGCCGATGCCGGTGGCGGCCGGCCTCTACGGCGTTCTGCTCGGGCTCGGGTTCACCACGTTCGTCCTCAGTTTCGGCGTCTGGGCGCTTGCCGGGATCGCGTTCGCGGTCGGCGATCTTCAAGCCGGCCTGCTGATCGGCGCCGCCTTCGGTGTCGGGCGGGCGGTGCCGATCGCCGTGCTGGCGCCGCTGTCGGACCGGCCGGTCGGCGTCCGCGCCACCGAGCTGATGGCCGTGCGTCCGGCGATCTACCGCGGCTTTCGCTTCGGCGACGCGCTCGCGCTCGGCGCGGTGGCGGCCGCGCTCACCGCGACCGGCGTGGCGGGGGCCGCCGAGACCACGGCGCTCGGCGCAGCCGACCCGTCGGTGTCCGAGGGCGACCTCGTCTGGCAGCGAAGCGACCAAAGCGGCGTGCTGCGCCGCGGCGAGCAACGGCTTCCGCTGCCGGGCACCGATCCGGCCGTCGGGGGCCCGTACATCGCCGTCCTCGAGCGCGGCGCGATCCGCCTGCTCGACCGACGGACGCTCGCGCCGATCGCCCGCTACGTCGCTCCCGACGTGGACGCCGTGGCGGTCTCGAAGGACTGGGTCGCGTACCGCACGAGCGCCAAGGGACGCGATGCGCTCAAGGCGCGGCGAATCACGAACCCGCGCACGCCGTCGGGGGCGCGCGAGCTCGCCCGCGCCAAGGGGCCGGCGCAGCTCGGGCGGCCGGACATCGACGGCGCGCTCGTCGTCTACGCGATCGCGAAGCAACGCAGGAACAAGGTCGTGCAGCACCGGATCGGCGCGAAGCGCAAGAGCCTGCTGTCGTCGCGGACCAGCGCGCTCTCCAACCCCGCGATCGACGGCGAGAAGCTCCTGTACGTCCAGACGACCTCCGAGCGCCAGCGGCTGATGCTCAAGACGCGCACGAGCGGCGGCCGGGGCCGCGCTGTCTACTCGCGCGGGTCCGGCGGCCCGACGCTGTGGTCCACCGCCCTCGGCCCGAAGCGCGCGTACGTGACGCTCCTGCGCGGTTCGCAGGAGAAGATCCTCTCGGTCAAGCGCTAGCGGGGGCGGCGGCCCCGCCCGTCCCGCACGCCGTCCCGAGCCCTTGCCCGCCGTCCCGAGCCCGACGCCCGCGCCGAGCGGAGCCGTGCACCATGTTCCTCTGCAGGGTGGTCTCAAAGAAAGACTTGTTTGGTGACCACTTCGCAGAAGGACAAGCGTCTCGCGCGGCCGCGTCGGGCCGTGCGGCGCGGGGGGTCAGGCGGGCGCCGACGGGAACCTCCGACGGCTAGCCCGGCGGCGCCAGGACCTGCGGCGGCACGTCCGGCGCGCCGACCGCGCGGTAGAGGATCGCGCTCGGCGCGGCGATCAGCCAGCGATCGCCCGCGCGGCGAAGGTAGATCACGTCGTCCTCCACGGACGGCTCGTCGCGGTCGGCAAACTCGCTTACGATCGTCGCGGTCACGCGTGCCTCGTCGCCCGTCACCTCGGTCGACCGGATCGCCTCTATCTCCGCCCCGTCCCACTGCGGGAAGCCGCGCGGGTCGCGGTAGCCGATCGACGCGCTCACAGACTCGCCGCAGTCGCCGCGCTCCACCGGCAGCTTGAAGTCGTCAAGGGCCCCGGGCACGAACCGAGCGCAGACGCGCTCGCCGGCGCGCGCCACGAGGGCTGAGACGTAGTCGCGAACGGCGCGCTCGGCCTCAACCTCCGCGAGCTCCGCTGCAGACGGTCCTTCGTCGGGGGCCGCCTCGCCGTCCGGAGGCGCCTCGTCCGTGCCCGGTCGCTTGCGGTCGACGCCTTCCCCGGAAGGCTCCGGCGCCGGGCTGGACCGTCCGTCGTCGGCGCGCGTCGCCTCGGACGGGTCGCCCGCGGCGCCGGGAGAGTCACCGTCGTCTGACGCCAACGCCAGCCCGAGCCCCACGCCCGCGACGCACGCGAGCACCAGCGCGACGAGCATCGGCGGGCGGCGGATCAGCTCGCGAATCGGCATGACCCCTGCTTACCAGATGGCGGCGGCTAGAGTCACCGCCCGTGATCTACGACGCCGACGTCGACCTCGGCCGTCTCGACGGCCGGACCGTCGCGATCCTGGGCTACGGCTCGCAGGGGCACGCGCACGCGCTCAACCTGCGTGACTCGGGCGTGAACGTGGTGGTCGGCCTGCGCGAGGGCTCGAGCTCGCGCGCGAGCGCCGAGGAGCACGGGCTCGAGGTGCTCTCGGTCGCGGAGGCGGCCAGTCGCGGGAACGTCGTCATGGTCCTGCTCCCGGACGAGAAGCAGGCGACCGCCTGGAGTTCTGAGATCAGCGACGGCGTGGCGCCCGGCGACCTCCTGATGTTCGCCCACGGCTTCTCGATCCACTACGGGCAGGTCGAACCGGGCCCTGAGGTGGACGTGGGCATGGTCGCCCCCAAGGGCCCCGGCCACCTGGTCCGCCGCCAGTACCTCGAGCGCAACGGGGTCCCCGGCCTCGTCGCGGTGCATCAGGACGCCAGCGGGAACGCCCGCGATCTGGTGCTCGCCTACGCCAAGGGGATCGGGTGCACGCGCGCCGGAGCGATCGAGACGACCTTCAAGGAAGAAACCGAGACCGACCTCTTCGGCGAGCAGGCGGTGCTCTGCGGCGGCGTCACCGAGCTCGTCAGGGCCGGCTATGAGACGCTGGTGGAGGCCGGCTACGACCCCCGGCTCGCCTACTTCGAGTGCCTCCACGAGTTGAAGCTGATCGTCGATCTGATGTACGAGAAGGGCATCACCGGCATGCGCCACTCGATCTCGAACACCGCCGAGTACGGCGACCTGACGCGCGGCAAGAGAGTGATCGGCGCGCCCACGCGCGAGGCGATGGGAAAGATCCTGGCCGAGATCCAGTCGGGCGACTTCGCTCGCGAGTGGATCGCCGAGAACCACGCCGGCCAGGAGAGCTTCCAGCGTATGCGCGAGGAGCAGCGCGACCACCAGGTCGAGCGCGAGGGACGGGAGCTCCGCTCGATGATGGACTGGATCGACACCGAGTTCTAGGTGGCCGAAAGCGACAAAGGGCGCGGCTGGCTTCCACCCGAGCCGCCGGGACAGCAGCGTCAGCCGGCCGCGGCGACGGAATCCGGACAGTCGCCGCCGACGGAGGGCCCGCCGCCGGGCGGTGCGCCCCCGGGACGTGCTCCCCCGGGACCCGCGTACGGTCACCACCACCCGCCGCCCCCCGGCTATCCGCCGCCGGCCTACGGTCCAGGGACGTATGCCGCTCCGTCTCAGCCGTCAGCTCAGGAACCGGGCAACGGAGAGGCCGTCGCGGCGCTCGTCCTCGGCATCTGCTCGCTTGCGTTCCTCCTCTTCAGCGGCGGCCTCTCGACGATCGTCTCCCTGATCTGTGCCGTGCTCGCGATCATCTTCGGCCGGAGGGGCAAGCGCAACGTCGACGCCGGCGAGACGCGCCGGCACCGCGGCCTCGCCCAGGCCGGTTACATCACGGGCATCGTCGGCACCGCCCTTTCGATCCTCGCCACCGCTTTTTGGGTCATCTTGTTCATCGTCGCCGACGACTTCGAGGAGGACTTCAACCAGGAGTTCCAGCGTGGGTTCGACCAGAGCTCGAGGGGGCTGCCGTTCGCTCACCTCGCGCTGGCGGTCGCGCGCGGCCTCTTCAGCTGAGGCGCGGCTCGCGCGACCGGCGATCGCAGCGCTCGCCGCCGTGGGCGGCCCGCGGCCTCCGCTATCCTCGGCCGCCGCCCATGACCGACGCCTTCATCAAGCAATATCTGATGACCGCCGGGCCCACGCCCGTGCCTCCGAAGGTGTCGCAGGTCATGGCCGAGCCCGTGCTCTACCACCGCGCGCCGGCCTTCATCGAGGTCTACGCCCGTTGTCTCGAGCGCCTTCCGCGCGTCTTTCAGACCTCGAACGACGTGCTCTGCTTCGCGGCTTCCGGCACCGGCGCGATGGAGTCGGCGGTCGTGAACCTGACGCGCCCCGGGGAGCCCGCGCTGGTGGCCTCCTGCGGCAAGTTCGGCGAGCGCTGGGCCGAGCTCTGCGACGCGCACGGCGCGGCCACGCGGCGCCTCGAGGCGGGGTGGGGGAGCAAGGTGGAGCCTGACGCGCTCGATCGCGTGCTCGCCGAGAGCGGCGCTACCACGGTCTTCACGACGCTGTCGGAGACGTCGACGGGCGTCGTGAACGACGTCCGCGCGCTGGCGGCCACGGCGCACGCGCACGATGCCCTGATCGTCGTCGACGCGGTGTCAGCGCTCGGCGCGGTGCCCGTCAGACAGGACGAATGGGGCCTTGACGTCGTCGTGTCCGGATCGCAGAAAGCGCTTATGTGCCCTCCGGGCCTCGCGTTCGCGAGCGCCTCGGAGGAGGCGCTCGCACGAGCGGCCGATGCGGCGGGCGGCAGTTACTACTTCGATTGGCAGCGGGCCGCAGCCGGTCAGCGAAAGGACCCGCCCGACAGCCCTTTCACGCCCGCGGTCGGGCTGTTCATGGCGCTCGACGTCGCGCTCGGCATGATCGAGGACGAGGGTCTCGACCGCGTCCACGATCGTCACCGCCTCCTCGGCCGCGCCGCGCGGGAGGCCGCTCGCGCCCTCGATCTCGAGCTCTACGGGCCGGAGGACGAGAACGCCAACGTCGTGACCGCGGTCGCGCTCCCGGACGGCATCGACGGGGCGCAGGTGCCGAAGCGAATGCGCGACCGCTTCGGGATCACGATCGCCGGCGGCCAGGGGCAGCTCAAGGGAAGGATCCTCCGGATCGCCCACTGCGGATACTTCGGCGCGTTCGACGTGGTGATCGCCGTCGCCGGCCTCGAGATGACGCTGCTCGAGCTCGGCCTCGACCTCGAGCTCGGCGCCGGCGTGGCCGCGGCGCAGCGCGTGTTCTCGGAAGCCGGCGTCCCGGCCGGCGCGCCCGCCTGACGGCGCGCGCCTGCCCGTGACCGGCGCCGCGCGCGTACTCGTCAAGGAGGAGATCGCGCCCGCAGGGGTCGACCTCCTGCGCGAGCGCTTCGAGGTCGACGACGGGACCGACTGGTCCGAAGACGAGCTGCCCGAGCGGATCCGCGACTACGACGCCCTGATCGTGCGCTCGGCAACCCAGGTCACCGCCGACCTGATCGAGCGCGCCGACCGTCTCAAGGTGATCGGACGCGCCGGCATCGGCGTGGACAACATCGACGTGAACGCCGCCACCAAGCGCGGCGTCGTGGTGGCCAACGCGCCGCAGTCGAACGTGATCGCCGCCGCCGAGCACACGATGGCGCTGATGCTCGCGCTGTGTCGCAACGTGCCGCAGGCGCACGCCTCGTTGACCGGCGGGAAGTGGGAGCGAAAACGCTTCGGCGGGATCGAGGTCTACCGCAAGACGCTCGGCGTGCTCGGCTTCGGCCGCATCGGACAGCTCGTCGCGGAGCGGGCGAGGGCCTTCGGGATGACCGTGCTCGCCTTCGACCCGTTCGTCTCCGCCGAGCGCTACCGCGAGCTCGGGGTCGAACGGGCCGAGAGCTCGGCGGACCTCTACGCGCGCTCGGACATCGTCACGCTCCACCTCCCGCGTACGCCCGAGACGACCGGCTGGCTGAACGAGGAGGCGTTCTCGCTGATGCGCGACGGGGCGCTGGTGGTCAACTGCGCGCGCGGCGAGCTCGTGGACCACGAGGCGCTCCAGCGGGCGCTGGAGAGCGGGCGGGTCGCGGGGGCGGCGCTGGACGTGTTCCCCGAGGAGCCGATCACCGACCACCCGCTGTTCGCCATGCCGGGCGTGGTAGTGACGCCCCACCTCGGAGCCTCCACCGCCGAGGCCCAGGATCGGGCCGGGATCATCACCGCCGAGCAGGTCGCGGCCGCCCTCAGCGGGGACCCGGTGATGAACGCGGTCAACATCCCCACCGTTCGCGCGGAGGAGATGGAGGTGCTGAGCCCGTTCCTGCCGCTCTGCCGCAACCTCGGCCGGCTCGCGATGGCGTTGGCGGAGGCATCCTCGATCGACCGCATCGACGTCCGCTACGAGGGACGGCTGTCGGAGTACGACACCCGCCTTCTCACCACGGCCGTGCTGAACGGCGTGCTCGAGGGCCACACCGAGGAGCAGGTCAACCTCGTCAACGCCCCGGCGCTCGCCGACGAGCGTGGGATCATGGTGGCCGAGCAGAAGGAGCCCGCGGCGGCGGACTTCAACGAGCTGGTGGCGGTCTGTGTCGCCTCGAACGGGCACCAGGTCGAGGTAGCGGGAACCGGCTTCGGGCCGCGCAACGTGCCGCACCTCGTCTCCGTCTACGGACAGAGCTTCAACATCGAGTTCGCCGACCATTTCGCGGTCTTCCGCTACCGCGACCAGCCGGGGATGATCGGCCGCGTCGGCACGATCTTCGGCGAGCACGGCGTGAACATCGCCTCAGCAGCGGTGGGCGCCGAGGAGGGAGCGGACGACGCGGTGATGGCCGTCACCGCCGACGCGCCCGTCCCCGACGAGCTGATCGCGGAGATCGCCGGCCTCGACGGCTTCCACGACGGGCGCGCGGTGAACCTCTAGCGGGGCGCTCAGGCGCCGAAGGCCGGCGCCGCCAGGGGCGCCGCGGCGCTATGTTGGCGCGATGAGAGCCCTCGTGCTCACCGAGCACGGCGCGCCCGAGGTGCTGCGCGTCGAGCAGCGCCCCGATCCGATTCCCGGCCCCGGTGAGGTCCGGATCGCGGTCAGGGCCGCGGGTGTCAACTTCGCGGAGTTGATGGCGCGCATGGGCGTCTACCCCGACGCGCCCAAGCCGCCGTGCGTGCTCGGCTACGAGGTCGCCGGGGAAGTCGAGGCCGTGGGCGATGGCGTGGAGGGCGTCTCGGCCGGCGATCGTGTGATCAGCGGGTGTCGGTTCGGCGGCTACGCCGAGCTGGTCGCGGTCCGCGCCGACCAGCTCGTCCCGCTGCCCTCGGATTGGAGCTTCGAGGAGGGCGCGGGGCTGCCGGTGAATTACGCGACGGCGTACGCCGGGCTCGTCCGCTACGGCTCCCTGCACGACGGCGAGCGCGTGCTGTTGCACGCGGCGGCCGGCGGCGTCGGGATCGCGGCGACGCAGATCGCCAAGCTCCTGGGCGCCGAGGTCTTCGGCACGGCATCGGCGTCGAAGCACGACGCGATCCGTGGCTTCGGCGTGGACCACGCGATCGACTATCGCTCCGAGAGCTTCGTCAAGGCGGTGCGGCGGACCACCGGTGAGCGTCACGCGCTCGACCTCGTGATGGACGCCGTCGGCGGGAGGAGCTATCGCCAGTCCTATTCGCTGCTGCGTGCCGGCGGCCGGCTCGTCTGCTTCGGGGCTTCGTCGATCGTGCAGGGCGAGCGCCGGAGCATCCCCGCGGCGGTGAAGGGCCTGGCCCAGACGCCCTGGTTCAACCCGCTGCGGCTGGCGTCGGCGTCGAAGGCCGTCATAGGCCTGAACGTCCTGACGCTGTGGGACTCGAAGGGCAGCCTCGACGAGCTGGTGGGCCCGCTGCGCGAATGGATGGACGCCGGCAAGGTGCGCCCGGTCGTGGCCGAGGCCTTCCCGCTCGAGCGCGGCCGCGACGCCCACCGCTTCGTCGCGGAGCGCCGAAACGTCGGCAAGGTCGTCCTGACGCTGTAGTCTCCGCACCGATGTCGTTCCCGCTCGACCTGCGACTTCTTCTCCTCCCCCTTCGGGGGGAATAACGCGCGGCGGCCGCGAAGCCGCACCACCGAGGAGAACGCAGTCGAGGCAACGAGAGGAACGGGATGATGGACCGCGATACACGAGCACTGAGGAGCGAGGCCGACCGCGTCAGGGTCTTCGACACGACCCTGCGTGACGGCGAGCAGTCGCCCGGGATCTCGCTCAACACGCAGGAGAAGGTCGAGATCGCCCAGCAGCTCGCCCGGCTCGGCGTCGACGTGATCGAGGCCGGCTTTCCGATCACCTCGCCGGGCGACTTCGAGTCGGTGCGGGCGATCGCGCGCCAGGTCGAGGGTCCGGTGGTCTGCGGGTTGGCACGTACCAGCGCGCAGGACATCGACGCCGCCTGGAACGCGGTCAGGGAATCGCAGCGGCCGCGGATCCACACGTTCATCGCCACGAGCGACATCCACATCGAGCGCAAGCTGCGGACGTCGCGCGAGGACGTCAAGGGCCAGGCGCGCGCCGCCGTCGCCCACGCCCGCGGCTACACCGACGACGTCGAGTTCTCGCCCGAGGACGGCTCGCGCTCCGACGTCGAGTTCATGGCCGAGGTGATCCAGATCGCGATCGACGAGGGTGCGACCACGATCAACGTGCCCGACACCGTCGGCTACACGATGCCCGGCGAGTACGCGGCGATGTTCGAGGAGCTCTACCGGCTCGTGCCGGCGCTGCACGACGTCGTCGTCTCGGTCCACTGCCACGACGACCTCGGGCTCGCGGTGTCGAACTCGCTCGCCGGCCTGTCGGCGGGTTGCCGCCAGGTAGAGGGGGCGATCAACGGCATCGGCGAGCGTGCCGGCAACGCGTCGATCGAGGAGGTCGTGATGCTGCTCCACACGCGGGCGTCCAGCCTCGGGCTGTGGACCGACGTGGACACGCGCGAGATCGCGCGCACGAGCAGGCTCGTCTCGCGCCTCACCGGCTACCCGGTGCAGCCCAACAAGGCGATCGTGGGACGCAATGCGTTCGCCCACGAGGCCGGAATCCACCAGGACGGCGTCCTCAAGGACCGCACGACCTACGAGATCATGGACGCTGAGACGATCGGCCTCGAGCGCAACTCGATCGTGCTCGGCAAGCATTCCGGGCGCCACGCGCTGCGAAACGCGCTCGAGGAGCTGGGCTTCGCGGTGGAGGGCGCGGCGCTCAACGCCGCGTTCCAGCGCTTCAAGGAGATCGCCGACAAGAAGAAGAAGATCACGGCGCTCGATCTCGAGGCGATCGTCTCTGACGAGATGCGCCAGTCCGACGCCGCCTACACCCTCGAGTCGTTCGAGGTCGAGGCGTCCTCCACCCGAGCGCCGCATGCGACCGTGAAGGTGAGCCTCCCGGGTGGCGAGACGGTGGACGGAAGCTTCACCGGCGACGGCCCGGTCGACGCCTTCTTCAGCGCCATCAACGCCGCCACCGGCGAGGAGGCACGGCTCAAGGAGTTCCACGTCAGCGCGGTGACGGGCGGCCGCGACGCGCTCGGCGAGGTCACGGTGCTGCTCGACCTGGACGGCACGATCGCCTCCGGACAGGGCGTCTCGACCGACATCCTCGAGGCGTCCGGTCGCGCCTACCTCCGGGCGCTCACGAACGCGCTCGCCGACTCCGCGGTGGCGGAGCCCGAGCGTCACCTCGAGCAGCAGGCGGCGCCGGCGGCGACACCGTAGATCCCGCGGTTACGCTGCGCCGAGCGTGAGCGACGCCGACTTCACCTGGATCGA
>JBPCPH010000067.1:0-10158 GCA_050999415.1 Thermoleophilaceae bacterium | reverse complement strand
GTACTCGTTCGTGAAGGTCTCCGCGGCGACCGGCTCCTCGACGATGCCGGCCTCGGCCAGGAAGTCGCCGAACGCCGTCCACTGCTCCGGCTCCTGCCAGCCGTAGGGCTCGCCCGCCGGCGCCTCGAACAGCGGCAGGGTCACCTCTACCACCTCGCGCTGAAGCTCCGGGTCGAGGTCCGGGTTTGCCTCGAGCAGCGCGCGGACGCCGGCGTCCGGGTCCTTGCCCAGGTCGGCCGTTCCCCGCGCCAGCGCTCCGATGAACGAGCGGATGGGGGCCGGGTCAGAGGCGAGCGCGTCCTCGTTCGCCACGAGCACGAGCTCGTCGTACTCCGGGATTCCCGCCTGCTCGACGCGGATGATGTCCGGATTGCGGCCGCGCAGGCGCAGGTCGGTGCCCTCGTAGTTCCAGAACGCTCCGAGGACCGAGTCGACCTGCCCGGTCAGCAGCGCCGGGCTCAGGTTGAAGCCAACGTTCTGGCGCTCGACGCTCGCCGGGTCGACCCCGGCTTTCTCGACAACAGCGTCGAGGTAGGCGTCCTGGTAGTCGATGCCGGCGGTCCCGACGCGCTTTCCCTCGAGGTCCTGCGGCGTCGAAACGTCGGCGTCCGGTAGCGAGATGATCGAGGTCAGCGGGCGCTGGACGAGCGCGCCGACCGCGACCACCGGAAGCCCCTGGTCGCGTGCGCGGAAGACCTCGGGCTCGTACGAGATCGCGAGGTCCACCCGTCCGGCCGCCACCTCCTTGATCGGCGCGGCCGGGTCGGTCGGCTGGCGGATCTCGACGTCGAGGCCCAGGTCGGGGAAGTGACTGTTCGCCTCCGCGGCGTAGATCGGCGCGTGGTCGGCGTTGGGGAAGAAGTCGAGCAGCAGCTCGAACTCGACCGGGTCCCCGGCGACGGTCTCCTCGCGTTCGCCGCAGCCGCCGATGATCATGGCCGCGGCGATGGCGGCCAGCAGCGCCGGGAGCCGGCGTCGGACCGTCATCGGGGTGCCTCGGGTCGCTTCCAGGGCACCGCCACCCGCTCCACCAGCGTGACCGCCGTGAACAGCGCCACCGCCATCAGCGTGAGGACCACGATCCCGGCATAGACGCGCGGCGTCTGGAGCTGCGTGTTGGCTAGCAGCACGAGCCGGCCGAGGCCGTCGTTCGCGCCCGCCCACTCGCCGAAGACGGCCCCGATCACCGACACGCTGGCCGCCAGCTTGAGGCCGCTGAAGAATTGCGGCAGCGAGGCGGGGAGCTCGGCCTTGCGCAGCGTGGCGAGGCGCGAGGCGCCGAGGCTCCGCATCAGCTTGAGCACGTCCGCGTCCACCGCCCGCAGCCCGTCCAGCATGCTGACGGTGATCGGGAAGAAGCAGATCAGGGCCACGATCGCGAGCTTCGGCCCGATGCCGTAGTCGAAGGCGAGCACGAAGACGGGGGCGAGCACAACGATCGGGATCGCCTGGGAGGCGACCAGCAGCGGGTAGGCCGCGTCGCGGAGCGGCCGCACCAGGTGCATCGCCACCGCGCTTGCGGCGCCGAGCGCAACTCCGATCGCCAGCCCGAGCGCGACCTCCGTGAGCGTGACGAGCGCGTTGTCTGCGAGCAGGCGCCAATCGTCGGCGAGCGAGCGTCCGGTCTCGAGCGGCGAGGCGAGCGTCAGGTCGTCGACCGAACCGATGCTCGCGACGAGCTGCCAGAGGCCGATCGCGGCGAGCAGGATCAGCCCCGCCGGCAGGAGGCGCCTCATGCCGCGAGCGCCTCCAGGGCGTGCTCCTTGAGCTCCACGAAGCGCGCGTCGGTCACGGTCTCGCGGCGCGGACGGGGGCGCGGCAGGTCCACCGCGAGCTCCGCGACGACGCGCCCAGGGCGGCCGGACAGCACGGCGACCCGATCCCCGAGGAAGAGCGCCTCCTCCACGTCGTGGGTCACGAATAGAACCGTCCGCGGCTCCTCGGCGAGCGCGTCCGCGAGCCACACCTGCATCGCGGCGCGGGTGATCGAGTCGAGCGCGGCGAACGGCTCGTCGAGGCACAGCACCGGTCGTCCGGCCAGCAGCGTCCGCAGGAAAGCGACGCGCTGGCGCATCCCGCCCGAGAGCTCGCCCGGGAGCGCATCCTCGAAGCCGTCGAGCCCGAACCGCGCGAACAGCGGCGCGGCCCGTCGGCGCGCCTCGCGCCGGCCGACCCCCTGACACTCGAGCGCGAGGGCCGCGTTAGCGATCGCATCGCGCCACGGCAGGAGGAGATCGCGCTGGGCCATGTAGGCGCATTGGGAGAGCCGGGCCGCGGCGGACCTGTCGCCGTTCACCGAGGCTTCGCCCCCGTCGGGCTCCTGGAGGCCGCAGACGAGCTCGAGCAGCGTCGACTTGCCGCAGCCGGAGGGCCCGACGACCGCCAGGACCTCGCCGTGTGCCACCGACAGCGTGACCTTGGCGAGCGCCTCCGTAGGGTCCGTGGACCGCGAGCGGGCAGGGTAGGCGCGCGTCGCGCCCGAGAGCGCCACGCTCGTCCGCTCGATTGAAAGAGGCTCCACCGCGGGAGCCTCGAGCCTCGTCCTCATCGCTCCCTCCGCGCGCATTACCGCACAGGTTCTAAGGGTCAGCGCCGGACGATCCGGCCCGGAGGGCGGCGCGACGGCCGCCTTCCCGGGGTGATCGGGGACGCTATCTCAGCCCGCCTTCCGCGAGCCCCCCTGTGTTGTCCCGCCGAGTGTACGCGAGTGGGTCCGCGCGGCGGCGGGGTGGTGGAACATGGGCGCCTTGGCCCTTTACGCCGCCCGCGGCCGCGACTCGGTGATCGCCCGCACGAAACCCTCGAGCTGCTTGGTGGTCCAGCACTCGAAGACGCCGTCGCAGTGCGGCTCGTAGACCGACATCACCGAGTCGCCGTAGTTCCAGTAGAGCTTCGGCTCGGGGTTGATCCAGAACGTCCGCCCGGCGCGCTCGGCGAGCGCGGCGAAGGCGCGCGAGTAGGGCTCGCGGCCGTTGGTGCGCGCGTCTCCCAGCACGATCACGGTCGAGCGCGGGTCCAGGTCGTCGGCGACCTGCTCGAGGAACTCGAGCCAGACGCGCCCGTAGTCGGTGTAGCCGGACACGTCGGCGACGCCGGCGTCGGTCGCGATCGCCCGCGACACGGCCGCGAATGAGCTCTCGCGCTCGAAGACGTCCGTGACCTCGGAGATCCGCTCGACGAAGACGAAGGAGCGCAGCTTGCGAAACGAGTCGTGGAGCGCGTGCAGCACCGACAGGAAGAAGACGCTGGCGCTCGTCACGCTCGTCGAGACGTCGCAGAGCACGTACAGCTCGGGCCGGCGGGGGCGGCGGGGGCGGTGCTTCAGGCGCAGCGGCACGCCGCCGGTCTCGAGCGAGGCGCGCATCGTTCGCCGCACATCGACGACCTCGGAGCGGCGCCGGCCGCGCTGCTCGGCGCCCTGGGAGGCCAGCCTCCGCTTGAGCTGAGCCACTACGCGGTGCACGGCGGCGAGGTCGCGCAGCGGGCCGCTGGGCAGCGCGCGCTCGAAGTCCTGTAGCGGTCGCGAGGGCGGGAACGAGCGCGTCCGCTCGATCAGAGCGCGCTCGAGCTCGCGGCGTAGGTGGCGCTCGAACTCGCGCAGGCGCTCGCGCGGCACCGAGTCGGCGGCGGCTTCGGCCTCGAACGTCGCCCTCAGGTCAAGCGTGCGGCGGATGCGCTGGACGTCGACGCCGATCACCCCCGAGCCGTCGCCCTGGCGCCCGAAGGCCGCGATCGCGAGCCGCGCCATGTCGCGCATCTCCCCGTCCGAGCCGCCCCGGATCGCGGCGCGGATCCGCTCGCGCAGGTCGTCGAGGTCGAGGCGGTCGCCGGCGCCCTGGAAGCGCTCCTCGGTAAGCCCGCGCTCCACCGCCTCGCGCTCCACGGCGCGGAAGAAGAAGCGGTCGAACACAAGCTCGAACGTGCGACGGTCCTCCTGCGACTTGGCGAGGGTCGCCGCGAGCGCCTCGCGGAAGTCCTCCTGATCGGTCCAGGGGACCTCGCGCAGGGCGGTAAACGCGTCGAGCAGCTCGGACGTCCCGACCCTCATGTCCTCGCGGCGAAGCTCGTCGGCCAGCTCGAGGACGCGCGCGGCGAAGCCGGGCGGACCGCCGCCGGGGAAGTCGCCCACCTCGGCCATCCAGTCAGCCCCTACCCGGCCAGGCGGCCCCGCTGGAGCTTGACGCCGGCGCGCTCGGCCACGACGTCGAGGTCAGCGCGGTGCTTGACGATGATGCTCATCGTGCGCTGGAGTACCGACTCGTCGATCTCGTCGGCGCCGAGCAGCATCAGCGCCCGCGCCCAGTCGATCGACTCGGCGATCGAGGGCGGCTTCTTGAGGTCGAGCCCGCGGACCATGTGGATCACCTCCACGAGCTTGCGGGCGATCTGCGCGTCTAGCTCCGGAGCGTGCATGCGCACGATCTCGAGCTCGCGCTCGATGTCCGGGTAGTCGAGCCACAGATAGAGGCATCGCCGCTTGAGCGCCTCGGTCAGCTCGCGCGAATTGTTGGACGTGAGCAGCGCGAGCGGCCGGCTCTGCGCCTCCACCACGCCGAGCTCGGGGATCGAGATCTGGAAGTCCGACAGGACCTCGAGCAGCATCGCCTCGAACTCCTGGTCGGCCTTGTCGATCTCGTCGATCAGAAGCACCACCGGCTCGTCCTCGGCGATCGCCTGGAGCAGCGGCCGCGACAGCAGGAACTCCTCGCCGAAGATGTCGTCCTGGACGCGCTCCCAGCCGGCGTCGTTGGCCTCCGCCTGGATGCGCAGGAGCTGCTTGCGGTAGTTCCACTCGTACAGCGCCTTCGCCTCGTCGAGTCCCTCGTAGCACTGGAGGCGGATCAGCCTGCGGCCGGTGGCGCGCGCCAGCGCCTTTGCGAGCTCGGTCTTGCCGACCCCGGCCGGCCCCTCGACGAGCACCGGCTTGGCGAGCTTGAACGCGAGGAAGGCGACGAGCGCGGTCGGCTCGTCGGCGAGGTAGGAGGCGGCAGCGAGGCCGTCGCGCGCCTCGTCGACCGAGTTCAGCTCGGCGGCCATCGCTTGAAGGATACTTTCGCGGCTTTGCCCCGCACGACCTTCCCCGGCGCCGGGCCGGACCAGACGCTGTTCTTCGCGCTGTTCGCGATCGGCTTCGCGGTGGCGGTCCTCGGCTACCTGGTCGGCTCGAAGACGCTTCGGCTGATCGGGATCCTCGTGGTCTTCTTCGCGACGGCGCTGCTGTTTAGCGACGTCTTCTCCGGCCGCTCGCTGTGACGCTCGGAGCCGCGGCCAGGCTATCCTCGACGGCTCACGTCGAAGCGGTCGACCGGCTGCCGGCGGCCGGCAAGCGTCGAAGGAGGATGGAGTGAGCATCACCGTCCCGTCCGGTCTCGAGGGCGTGATCGCCTTCCAGACGGAGATCGCCGAGCCCGACAAGGCGGGCGGTGCGCTGCGCTATCGCGGCGTCGACATCGAGGATCTGGTCGGGACGGTTCCGTTCGAAAACGTCTGGGGCCTGCTCGTGGACGGCTCCTTCGAGCCCGGCATGCCCGCGGCCGAGCCTCACCCGCTGGCGGTCAGGTCGAGCGATCCGCGCGTCGACGTTCAGTCGGCGCTCGCGATGCTCGCCCCCGAGTGGGGGCTCGAGCCGCTGATCGACATCTCCGACGACCAGGCGCATGGGGATCTGGCCCGCGCGTCCGTGATGGCGCTCTCGTTCGTGGCCCAATCGGCACGCGGGGTCGGTCGTCCGCCGGTGCCCCAGCGCGAGGTGGACACGGCCGACACGATTCCCGAGCGATTCCTGACCCGCTGGCGCGGCGAGGCCGACCCGCGCCACGTGAAGGCGATCGACGCCTACTGGGTGTCGGCCGCCGAGCACGGCATGAACGCGTCGACCTTCACCGCCCGGGTGGTCGCCTCCACCGGCGCCGACGTGGCCGCGTGCCTGTCGGCGGCGGTCGGCGCGCTGTCGGGGCCGCTGCACGGTGGCGCGCCGTCGCGCGTCCTCCAGATGCTCGACGGCGTCGAGCGCATGGGCGACGCCGAGCGGTGGGTCCGCGAGGCGCTCGATCGCGGTGACCGCCTGATGGGTTTCGGCCACCGCGTGTACCGGGCCGAGGACCCGCGCGCGCGGGTGCTGCGCCGCACCGCCCGCGAGATCGGGTCCCCGCGGCTGGAGGCGGCCGAGGCGCTCGAGCAGGCCGCGCTCGCGGAGCTTCAGGCGCGCAAGCCGGACCGCGTGCTCGCGACGAACGTCGAGTTCTGGTCGGCCGTGATCCTCGACGATGCCGGAGTGCCGCCCAAGCTCTTCACGCCGATGTTCACGTGCGCGCGCGTGGCCGGCTGGTCGGCGCACATCATGGAGCAGAAGCGCGAGGGCCGGCTGATACGCCCGACCGCCGAGTACATCGGCGCCGGGCCGCGGCCCGTGGAGGGGCTCGACGCGGTCACCGCCGGCGACGGCCGCCCGTCCTGAGCCTCCGCTAGCTCGCGGCTAGCCCGCCCGCCCGCCGCCCCCGCGCGCTGGCATCTCAGGCGGGTCCTCCGGCAGTGGGCGAGTGGCCGGGTCGCCGAGCGGTCGCGTCGGCCAGTCGGCGTCGTAGCGCTCCCGGCGCGCTTGCTCGCGGGTGCGCCCCTGCTCGCGCTCGGAAGGCATGTCGTCCGGCGGACGCTTGCTGCGCTCCCGCGCCCCCGCGAGGAAGAGCAGCAGTGCGCAACCGAGCGCCAGCAGATTCTGGCCCAGAGGCCGGTCCAGCACCCGCACGACGATCAGGAAGGCGCACCACAGGCCGGCCGCCGCGATCACGCTCCCGTCGCCGAACGGGAGGTGGAAGTGTCGTCCCTGGGCGCGCGCTCTGATCAGGAAGAGGACGGCAACGCCCACCAGCGCGATCGCGAGCTCGACGAACGAGAAGGGCCCGAAGGTGCTGACGATCAGCAGCGTGGCGGCCACGCCGGCCACGCGCTGCTCCGGACTGAGAAGGCGCCAGGTCCGCGGCACCCCGCGCAGCGCCTCGACGACGCGTCTCATAGCGGCTCACGCCCCGCATACCCGGCGTCGGGCCCGTGCCAGAAGCCGACCTCATCCTCGCCCTCCACCCAGCAGAGGTACACCTCGCTCCCGTCGCGCAGCGCCGGGAAGTCGACTAGGCCGCGGTCCAGGTCGCGCAGCACGACCTCCGCCTCCTGAAGCTCCGCGAGCGCTTCTCGCAGCACCAGAAACCCCTCGGAGACCACGAGCCCCGGTGGGCCGCCGCCGTTCCCCGGCGCCGATTCGGTGAGCGCCTTGCGCGCCTCCTCGTCGGTCAGCCGGTCGCGCGCCCCGCGCATCGCGTCGAGCCGCTCGGCGACCCAACCCAGCGCCGCGTTCGCCTCCTCGACGGTGTAGTGGCGCTCGTGGTTCACCGTCCCGCGGGCGAGGAGGAGGCCATCAGTCGATCGGGATGTCCTCCACCCGGCGCTCGGGACCCTCGCCGTCGAGGCGCTCCAGGTACCAGTCGATCAGCGCGCGCAGCGTGAGGAGCGCCTCGCGCACCAGCGCAGAAAACTGCTTCTCGAGCTCGCGCGGGAGCATCCCGCGCAGCGCCTCGAGCAGCAGGAGCAGGGAGGACAGGCTTGGCGCTCCGCCCCCGGCTGGTGGCCCGGGCCCGGCAGCGGCCGCGCGTCCGGCGGCCTCGCGGATCCGCTCCCAGTCGGGCGCCGCGTCGCCGCGAACCTGTTCACGGTCGGTGGCCGCCTCGCCGTCCCGGGCCGCGTCGCCGGAGCCGTTCGGCGCCGCGCGACCGAAGCCGCTGACCGGACGGCCCGCGCTATTCAGCGGCCGCGGCGGCCGCAGGGAGCCTCCCGGGGCCTTCGCGCCGGAGCTATCCGGCCTGCTTGTCCTGCGCGACTCGGTCATCGGCCTTCTCGAAAACCACCTCCAGCGCGCCGTCCTCGAACCGCGCTGCGCTCGGGCGGTAGGCGGCCAGCGTGGGCGGCAGGATGATAGTTCGCTTCTGCGACCCCACCCGCACGACCAACTCCAAGCCGATCTTCTTCAGGCCGATGTCCGCCTTCTCGACGAACGGGATCGCGAGCCGCAGCGTCGCGGACCCGTTGGTGGCCACGAGCTCCTGCGACAGCTCCTCGTGGAGGACCGCCTCCGGGGTCAGATCGCCGAAGGTCTCGGCGGCCAGCCGGTCGAGCATGACAGGCCCGATCACCTCGCGCTCGAGATAGGGGCAGACGAGGATCGGGAGCGGGGCGAAGGCCGAGCGGACGAGCTCCATCTGCTCCTGCTGGACCGCTCGCCAAGCGGCGAAGTAGCCGTCCACGTCGGCCGGGAAGAAGCGGTTCACCACCACGGCATCGGTCAGGTAGCCGTAGAGATTCAAGTACGTGAAGGTCCGCATGGCCTCGCGGATCACCATGCGGTCGGGGTTCATCACGAGCCGGATCGAGGTCGTGGAACGGTCGCGGAGGATCTCGTTCATCGCTACCAGGTTGCGAACCAGGCGCTGGACGTCGTCGAACACGGCGTCGGTCGGCAGCGGAATGTCGAGCACGGTGCGGGCCAGCGGACGCGTCGCCGCCACGAGCCGGCGCTCCCACGGCAGGACTTTCTCGAGCCACCAACGGGCGACGTCGGGAAACGAGAGCAGCCTCAGGGTCTCGCCGGTCGGGGCGCAATCAACGATGACGACGTCGAACTCGTCGGCCTCGTGATGACGCTTGATCTGAAGCAGCGAGAAGAGCTCGTCCATGCCCGGGGGGACGGTGAGCTCCTCGGCGGAGATGCGGTCTACTCCGCGCTCGGCCAGCAGGTCGCCCATCCAGCCCTGCACCGCCTCCCAGTTGCGCTCCATCTCCTCCTGGGCCTGGACCTCCTGCCCCCAGAGGTTGTCCGCGCACGGGGTCGCGGCGCTGCCGAGCTCGGCCTCGAGCGAGTCGGACAGGCTGTGGGCAGGATCGGTGGAGAGGACGACGGTCTTGAGGCTGCGCTCCGCGCAGCGCCGCGCGGTGGCGGCGGCGACGCTCGTCTTGCCGACCCCTCCCTTACCGGTGTAGAGGATCGTGCGGGGCGTCAACGCGGCCCATCGTAACGCTGCGCGCGGGCCGCGGAGGGACGGTAGTCTCGGATCACCGCTCGCCCTCCACGATGCCGACGACCGCACCCGCGACCCGCCCCCTGATCCTCGCCCTGCTCTTGCCGCTCACGCTCGCGGCCATCGCCGGCTGCGGGGGCGACGAGTCGAGCGAGGAGTCGGCGACGACCGGCGAGGACCCGCAGGCGCTCGTGGAGCGAGCGTTCGCCGAGCCGATCGAGAGCGCGGACGTGACGCTCGACCTCGACGTCGAGCTTGAAGGAGGCGAGGCCGTCTCGGGGCCCTTCAAGGTCCAGCTCTCCGGACCGTGCCGCTCGAACGGACCCGACGAGTTCGCGAGCTTCGGCTACCAGCTGGCGCTGCAGGGCGGCGGGGCGACCGTCCCGCCGCTGACGCTCGTCTCGACCGGCGACAACCTGTTCGTCGAGGTCGTCGGCACGAGCTACGAGTTCGGCGACGAGGTCTTCGCCGACCTCAACCGCCAGATCGAGGGCGACGCCGAGGCGGCCGCCGCCTGCGGCACACTCGGATTCGACACCAGCGGCCCCGACCTGCCGAGCTTGATGGAGAACCTCGAAGTGGCGGGAGAGGAGACCGTCGGCGGCGTGCAGACGACGCATGTGACCGGCACGATCGCGATCGAGCGGATCGTCTCCGACCTCAACTCCGTGGCCCAACAGGCGAACCAGCTCAGGGAGGGAACGGCGCCGGAGCTCAACGATCAGGAGCTCGAGCAGCTCACGGATTCCGTGGACGACCCGCCCTTCGACCTCTTCGTCGGCGAGGACGGTGTGCTGCGCGGCTTCAACTCGTCATTCTCGTTCGGGCCCTCGGCGGGAGGCGCCGGTGGAGGCGCGCTGTCAAGCGGCAGCATTTCCGTGTCGCTCGAGTTCGCCGACGTCGGCGGCGACCAGGAGATCACCCCGCCCGAGGACCCGCGCCCGATCGCCGATCTCCTCCAGCAGGTGGCCGGCCTCAGCGGCCTTCTCGGCGAGGGAGGGATCGACCTGCCCGGGCTGCCCGAAGGCGTCGCGTCAGCCGGGGGCGGCGGTGGCGGAGGCGCCGCCGCCGGCGGGCCCGCGCAGCCCGGCGC
>JBPCPH010000160.1:0-3080 GCA_050999415.1 Thermoleophilaceae bacterium | reverse complement strand
CCAGGGCAATCGTGTCGAGATGGGCACGGTCGGACACGCCGATGAGCTGGCGCGTCGCGCCAGCAGGATTGGTGAGCGGCCCAAGAAAGTTGAACACCGTTCGCACGCCGAGCGCCCTTCTGATCGGGACCACGTGGCGCATCGCGCCGTGGTGCAGCGGGGCGAACATAAAGCCGAAGCCGACCGAGTCGATGCACTCCGCCACCGCAGGTGGCTCGAGGTCGATCCGTGCTCCGAGCGCCTCGAGCACGTCGGCGGAGCCGGACAGCCCGGTGGCGGATCGGTTGCCGTGCTTGGCCACCGCGGCCCCGGCCCCGGCCGCAACGAACGCCGCCGTCGTCGAGACGTTGAATGTGGGGCGCCCGCCGCCGGTGCCGGCGGTGTCGAGCAGGTCGTCGCGACCGACCTCGACGCGCCTCGCGAGCGAGCGCATCGTGCGGGCCAGGCCGACGACCTCGTCCACCGACTCGCCCTTCGTTCGCAGCGCCATCAGGAAGGCGGCGCTCTCCGCCTCGGAGCCGCGTCCCTCCATGATCTCGCGCAGGACGTCGGCGGCCTCGGCCGCGCTCAGGTCCTCGCGCTGCGCGACGCGGTCGAGCGCTCTCGTGACGATCTCGTTCGGCATGGGAGTCCGCGCGCCTTCGGGGCGGGTCAGGCCCGGTCAGCGCCGGCAAGGAAATTTCGCAGGATCGCGCGCCCGTCGCCGGTGAGAACGGACTCCGGATGGAACTGGACCCCCTCCGCGGGGAGGTCACGGTGGCGTAGCCCCATGACCGTGCCGTCCGCGTGCGCCGAGAGCTCGAGGCACTCCGGCAGCTGCGGGTCCACGACCAGCGAGTGGTAGCGACCGGCGAGCAGCGGACTGTCGAGGCCCCGAAAGACCGTGCGCCCGTCGTGGCTCACCTCCGCGGGCTTGCCATGGACCGGCTGCCCGCGGACCACGCGCCCGCCGAACGCGGCCGCGAGCGACTGGTGGCCGAGGCACACGCCGAGGACCGGAACGCCCGCCTCGGCCAGGCCCCTGATCGCGGCTACGGAGACCCCCGCCTCTGCGGGGCCGCAGGGTCCCGGGGAGACGACCGCTCGCTCGGGGCGGCGCGCGACGAGCTCCGCGGCCGACGCCGCGTCGTTTCGCACGACCTCGGGCCGCGCGCCGAGCTCGCCGAGGTACTGGACGAGGTTGTAGGTGAAGGAGTCGTAGTTGTCGATCACCAGAACGTTCACGCCCAGTCCTCCTGGCGACACGCCAGCTCGATCGCCCCGAGCACGGCCCCCGCCTTCGCCTCGGTCTCGCGCACCTCGTAGCCGGGCTCGGAGTCGACGACGATCCCCCCGCCGGCCTGGATGTGCACGCGGCCGTCCTTGACGACGGCGGAGCGGATGTAGATGCATGTGTCGAGGTCGCCGGAGTACGACAGGTAGCCCACCGCTCCGCCGTACGGGCCGCGCTTGACCGGCTCGAGCTCGTCGATGATCTGCATCGCGCGGATCTTCGGCGCGCCGGACAGGGTGCCCGCGGGGAGTGAGGCTCGCAGTGCGTCCATGCCGCTGACCTCCTCGCGTAGCGTTCCCGAGACCGACGAGACGATGTGCATCACGTGCGAGTAGGTCTCGACTGCCATCAGCTCGTCCACACGGACCGAGCCGTACTCACACACCCGCCCCAGGTC
Organism: Thermoleophilaceae bacterium; assembly: GCA_050999415.1. Taxonomy (GTDB): domain Bacteria; phylum Actinomycetota; class Thermoleophilia; order Solirubrobacterales; family Thermoleophilaceae; genus CAWEHQ01. The sequence goes on along the minus strand of JBPCPH010000160.1, from coordinate 1,410 downwards.
GTTGCGCCCGAGGTCCACGAGCATCACGTGCTCGGCGCGCTCTTTCTCGTCGGCGAGCAGCTCCTCCGCCCGCTCGAGGTCGCCGCGCGCCGTGGCCGCGCGCGGCCGGGTGCCTGCGATCGGGCGCTGCTCGGCGCGGCGTCCCGTGACCTTCACGAGCGACTCGGGCGAGGCGCCGGCGATCTGGAAGTCCTCGAAGTCGAGGAAGTACATGTACGGACTCGGGTTCACCGTGCGTAGGCCGCGATAGATCGAGAACGCCTCCACCGGGGACTCGGCGCTCCAGCGCTGGCTCGGGACGACCTGGTAGCAGTCGCCGGCGCGGATGTAGTCCTTGATCCGCTCGACCGCGCTCGCGTAGCCGTCCGAGCCCACGTTCGAGGTGAACTCCGGTGGGTCCGACCGGCCCGCGGCTGCCCGCGGCACCGGCCCTGCCAACCGCTCGCGGACGTCGGCGATCGCCGCCACGGCCTCGGCGTAGCGCGCCTCGAGGTCTCCCTCCACGAACACGTTCGCGAGCACCGTCACCTCGTGCCGCAGGTGGTCGAAGGCCACCAGGACGTCCGAGACCATGAGTGCCAGGTCGGGAAGGCCGAGGTCGTCCGCCGACGGCGGCCCGATCGCGGGCTCCGCCCGCCGGGCGAGGTCGTAGCCGAACAGGCCGACTGCGCCGCCGGCGAACGGCGGCAGCCCCGGCAGCGGCGCGATCCGGTACCGCTCGAGCTCTGCGGCCACCGCCGCGAACGGATCGTCGGCGTCGTGCGACTCGCCTACCACGATCCGATCGCAATCATGGAGGCGGATCATCATCCGCGGTGCAAAGCCGAGGAAAGACCAGCGGCCGAAGCGCTGGCCCTGCTCGGCGGACTCGAGCAGGAACGAGGGGCCGCCCCCGCGCAGCTTGAGGTAAGCCGAGACCGGGGTCTCGCAGTCGTCGATGAACGTGTGGCGAAGCGGGACCAGCGTGTGTTCGCGCGCGAGGCTGCGAACCTCGTCGAGGCCCGGGCCGACCGAGGCGTCGCGGTCAGGCGCGACGGCCATCGAGCTCGCGCAGCGGCGCCTCGAGCGCCAGGCCGCGCGCCGCGAGTAGGACGGCAAGGTGGTACAGGAGGTCGGCGGCCTCCTCTGCGACGCGCCGGTCCGACTCCCGGTGCGCGGCCCGCGCCGTCTCCTCGGCCTCCTCGCGCACCTTGGCGCCGATCCGCTCGGGGTCCGCGAGCAGCTCTGCGGTATAGCTGCCGGCGGGAGCGCTCGCGCGGCGGTCGGCGATCGTCCGCTCGAGGGCGGGCAGCGCCTCGTGGACGACCGGGGCCACATCGCCGCGGTAGAAGCAGGTTCGCTCGCCGGTGTGACACGCCGGTCCAGCGGGAACCACCAGCGCGAGCAGGGCGTCGGCGTCGCAGTCGTAGC
>JBPCPH010000002.1:0-5575 GCA_050999415.1 Thermoleophilaceae bacterium | reverse complement strand
GCCGAAGCGCAAGGCGTCGCGGCTCGGAACCTTCGGCGAGGTGCTCTACGCGATGTCGCCGAAGACGGTGGACGTGATCCTGAACACCGCCTACAACCTCTTCCCGGAGTCGAAGGCCTCGCGCGGGAAGGACGAGCAGCCGAAGGAGCTGCCGGGCGCTGACGGCGGCAAGGAGGACGAGATGTCCACCGAGGCGATCGCGATGGCGTACCTGATGAAGGGCGTGCACTTCTAGCGATCACCCGGCGCCCGCGCTCGGACCGAGCCCTACTCGAGCAGGTGCGGGTACTGCTCTTCAAGCATCGCCCGGTACTTCGGGTAGACGCCCTTGGTGATCGGCACGAGAGCGAGCGCCTTCTTGACGTTGCCCGACGTCTTGATGCGACGCCTCGCGATCGCAGTCGCGACGTTCTCCTTGCCCTGGAAGTAGCGGTTCGCGACCTTCGAGTCCATCTTCATCTGGACGTCCGGCTCCCAATCCACGTCGTCGGACCACTCCCACCGCAGGTGCTGCCCGTCCTCGACCCTCGGCGCGTAGGTGATGTTCACGACCATGTCGACGTCAGGAAACTCGAAGCGCTGGGGCGTCTCGGCGTCGCGGAGCTGCGGCCCCATCTCAGGGTCGGTGCTCATCAGGTCGAACGCCTTGTCCATGACCTCTCTGAACTCCTTGGGCGAGTCGAAGTCCACGCGCGAACCCTATAACCGTTAGACGAACGTCGGACCGCGACGCACGAGGTTCTCGTAGAGCGTCCGCTGGATCGTCTCGCGCACCTGCTCCGCGATCTCGAGCACCAGCGTGCGGTCGTCCGCGCGCCCGGGACCGTGCTGGCTCGTGTCGATCGGCTCGCAGAACTCGATCCGCCACTTGGAGGGGAGCGGCACGATCCCGAGCGGGCCGAGCAGCGGGAAGGTCGGGGTGAGCGGGAAGTACGGAGCCCCGGTTAGCCGCGCGAGCAGCCGCGACTCGCCGACCTTCGGGTAGATCTCCTCGCTGCCGACGACCGCCACCGGCACGATCGGCGCGCGCGTCTTGAGCGCCAGCTCGACGAAGCCGCCGCGACCGAAACGCTGGAGCCGGTAGCGGTCCTTGAAGTCCTTTCCGGCCCCCTTCACCCCCTCGGGGAAGACCGCGACCAGCCGATCCTGCTCGAGCAGCCGCTGCGCGTTGTGGGGCGAGGCGGAAACGCCGCCCACCTTGCGCATCAGCACCGACACGTACGGGAGGTGGAACGCCCAGTTGAGGACGAGAAAGCGCGGGTGGCGCGGGAGCGGGTGGTGACGGAGCAGCGCCACCGCCATCATCGTCGCGTCCCAGGGCAGGATGCCGGCGTGGTTGGCAACGAGCAGGACGCGGCCGTGGGGTGGGACGCGCTCGACGCCGGTCACCCGCACCCTCCACCAGCGGTCGTACAGGAGCTCGAGCAGCGGGAAGACTGCTTCGGTGAACTCCTCGTCGAACCCCCATTCGTCCTCGGCGTAATCGCCGCCGAGTCGCTCGACGGCGCGCTCGACCGCCTTGCGCGCATCCCGCGGGAGCGCGGAAGCCGCTCCCGCCACAGCGACCGGAAGCTCCAGCCCGGCCTCGAGGCCGGAGCGCAGGCGGCGGAGGAAGGTGATCGCCTCGTTCACGCGGCTGGCGGCTCGTTGGCCCGATCGCCCGACGTGGTTGGGGCGGCCTCCCGTCGCGCCCGCAGGTAGTCGGCTACCGCCGCCTCGGTCGTGAATCGTGGCCGGAACCCCACCTCCTTCACGAGCCGGGTGAGATCCACCGCGCGCCCGTAGCGGAGAAGGCGCCGGAAGTCAGGGGACAGCATCGGCAGTCCAGCGCGACGGCCCGCCTCGACCGTCGGAGCGAACAACGACGCCGGCAGCGGCAGCGTCGGGCGGCGCGCCATCCGCACCAGCTTTGTGAGGCCTATCGTGCCCTCGCTCGCCACGTTCACGGCGCCTCGCACCGGCCGCCTGACGGCCGCGACGAGCGCCTCCAGTCCATCGGTCTCGTGGACGAACTGAAGCCGCGGGTCGAACCCGAGGTAGGTGGGCACGACCGGAGACGCAAGGTAGCGCGTGACCTGGGTGTCGAGCGACGGCCCGATGGCGGGCTGGTAGCGCAGCATCGTGCACGTGACCGCGGGCCGTCGGCGCGCGTAACCGGCGAAGTAGTTCTCGATCTCGCCCACGTCACGCTGAAAGCGCGTGCGCTGCGGATAGAGACGGCTCATCTCCTCGGTGAAGAACTGCGGCGCAGCCGGTTCGGACCCGTAGATCCCGGCCGATCCGCGCACGACGATCGCCCTCAGCGTCCCGAGCCGCTCGCATGCCGTGAGGAGCTGGAGCGTGCCCAGGACGTTGATGTCGTGGGCGGTCTGGGGGCTCATCCCGCGTCGCGGACGACGAAGGATGTTGTTGTGCACGACGGTGTCCACTCGGAGCCCGGGCAGCAGCTCGGCGAGCGCCGGGTCGCGGATGTCGGCCTCGACGAACTCGGTCCGGCCGAGCGACGCCGGCGGCGGCATGCTGTCCACTCCCGCCAGGTAATCCACGTCCGGATCGGCCTCCAGCCGCCGGGCGAGCTGCCCTCCGAGCGGCGTGGAGATGCCGGTGATCAGGACGCGGTGGCCGCCCACCGCGGCGTCAGCTCGAGCGGCTCCGGCGGCCGCCGGAGCGCGAGCCGCCTGAGCGCCCGCCGCTCGACCTCGAGCCGCTCGCTCGTGCGCTCGTCTTCGCGCCGGTCTTGCGGCCCGCCGCGGCCTTGCCACGCGTGGTGGCCTTGCCGCCCCTCGCCGTTGCCTTGCCGCCGCCTCCGCCGGATCGCTTGCCCTTCGACGAGCTCGCCTTCGACCGGGGGCGCGCCGGCAGCCGCTCCTCGATCGAGTCGAGCCGCCGGACCAGCGCACGCAGCTCGTCGCGCAGCTGCCGCAGGTCCTCGTGGGTCGCGGGTCGCCGCTCGTCGAGCGCCCCCAATACGCGCTCGCGCACCGACTCCGCGCCTCGCTCCGCGCCGCGCACGCGCTCACGCACCACGCCGGCGCGCTGCTCGGCGTTCCGAACCACGTCGTCCACCGCATCCTGGGCGCGGTCGCGCGTGAGCTGAGCCGATCCGACAGTGGCCTGAACGGTCCGCTCGACCGCGTCACGCACCGCGTCCGAGAGGTCGCTCGGCTTCGCTCGCCGCTTGGCCATCGCGGGGTGAGTCTCCCATATGGTCCGCCGGGTGCCGCCCACCGAGGCGATCCACCTCAAGCCGGCCACCGACCTCGCCGATCGCGTCCTCTTGCCGGGCGACCCGCACCGCGCGCTGGCGGTAGCCCAGTCGCTTCTCGCGGCGCCGCGGATGTTCAACCACCACCGCGGCCTGTGGGGCTACACGGGCGAGGCGCCCGACGGCCGGCCGCTCACCGTGCAGTCGACCGGCATGGGCGGGCCGAGCGCGGCGGTGGTCGTCGAGGAGCTGATCGACCTCGGCGCCCGAACCCTGATCCGCATCGGAACCTGCGGCGCGCTGGCCCCGGAGCTGTGCCTGGGCGACCTCCTCGTCGTGACCGAGGCGCTCGCCGCCGACGGAGCGAGCGTCGCGCTCGGCGCCGAAGGGAGCGTCGCGTCGGACGCGCGCCTGACGGCGGCCCTCCTCGAGGCGGGAGCAGCGTGCCACTCGACGACGCGTCCCGCCGTGGTCGCCTCGACGGACCTCTTTTACTATGACCGCGGCTGCGTGGCCGGCGAGTTGCGCGAGCGCGGCGCGCTGGCGGTCGAGATGGAGGCGGCGACCGTCCTGCGAGTGGCGCAGCGGCGCGGCGCGCGGGCCGCATGCGTCCTCGCCGTCACGGACCTGCTCGCCGAAAGCGGGCCGGATCAGTCGAGGACCCGGATCGACCGCGCGGGGATCGAGGGAGTGGGCATCCACCTCGGGGAGCTCGCCTACGAGGGGCTCGCCGCGGCGACCGGCGCCGGGCGCGACGCGGCGGCGCACGCCTAACGCTTCTTGGCGGAGCCGCCGGGGGACTTACGGGCGGCCTTGGTGGCGGCCTCTCGACGGCGTCGACCGGGCGCCTCGGTCTGGGGCACGGCGAGCCGCTCCTGCGCCCGCGGCACCTGCTCGGTCGGCGGCGCGAGCGCGTCCTTCAGCGCGGAGACCTCGCCCTTCAACTCATCGAGACGACGGTCGAGGCCGTCTCCGCCGAGCGCATCGGCGGCGGCGGCCTGACCCCCCAGCACGTCGAGACCCCCGAGGCGCTCGTCGAGGCGATCGAGTGCGTCCTCGATCCCTTCGAGGCGCTGCGAGACCGAGCGCACCCGCCGCGTCAGGCGCTCGATGTCCGCTGCGGACGGGATCCCCAGCGCCCCCATCGCCGCCTCTTGGGCGGCGACCGCGCGCTCGCGGGCCTCGAAGGCTCCGGCGATCGCGGAGGTCACGATCGGGTTGGCGGCGAGCTCCTCGGCGACTCGCCCGAGCGCCTCTTCTCCCTGCCGTGAGAGGCGCTCCTTGATGCCCCTGGGCTCCGTCTCGCCAGCCACGGCCGGAGCGTACCGTACGAAACTTGATGACCTGAGCTCGCACGATCGTGGCCTCACGCTCGACTTGAGGCTGAGCTCAGGCACATCGGAGGTCGCGAGCCGCGGAGCGCGCGGCTCGGGAGCACCCGGCCGGCGTGTCCGGCGTGCGGACAGCCGCGCGCTGCACGGTCCGCAGGTTACGCGCACGCGCGTAGCGGGCACAAACCCTGCGACCGACGGTTACCGGTTGCGTTCCGCGACGGGTCGAGTACCGTTCTCAACAGGGCCGTCGGAACCGGCGTGACTCTTGAGGGCATCTGATAGCTTGCGCCGCGCTGTAGCGCCATTCGGGGCACCGGAGGAGACCGAGCGACAGGGATGAGCAAGAAGCTTCTGTACACCGTCCTCACCGCGACACTGCTCGCGGCTGCCGTCGTGGCGACGGCGCTTCCGGCATCCGCCCAGCTCGGTGGTCTAACGAAGATCGTCTGCCCGGTCAACGGCCAGCTCATGACCGAGGCGGACTGCCAGGCGCTCCAGGACACGATCGACCCCGTCGTGCCCGGCGGCGGCGGCGGCGGAGGCGGAGGCGACGGAGGAGGAGGCGGCGGCGGCGGCGGCGGCGGCACTGTGCCCGTGCCCCCACCCGCGCCCGCTCCGGCGCCCGAGCCCGAGCCGGCCCCTCCGCCCGATGACGGCGGTGGTGGCGGTCGCGGCGGCGGCGGCGGCTTCCCGGGAGTGGAGGGCCCGGACGGCTCCGGCGGCTCGAACCGTGGACCTGGAGGTGAGGGTCGCGGCAACGGCCGCGGCGGTTCCGGCGGCGGCAAGAAGGATCCGGCCACGAAGACCGGTCCCGACATGCGCAACCGCGACGGCTCTCCCTCGCGCGACAACCCCTCGGCGGTCACCGTCCCCGGCCCGTCGAGCTCCGCCGACCCGCTGCTCCCGGGACCCTCGACCGCAACCGCGGTCCCCAACTTCATCATCCAGAAGTTCCAGGTCCCGATCTTCCTGCTTCCGATCTACCAGGCGGCCGGCACCGAGTACGGCGTGCGCTGGGAGATCCTCGCCGCGATCA